>JBDQMZ010000158.1:0-6012 GCA_040261955.1 Candidatus Nanopelagicales bacterium | reverse complement strand
GGGCTCACTCCCGCCAACATGAATGGCTCGGGTCAGATCGTGGTTGCCGGAACAATGGAGCAACTTGCAAGTTTCGTCGCGCCTGAGGGTGCCCGCGTTCGCGCACTTGAAGTCGCCGGCGCATTTCACACAGAACATATGGCGCCAGCGACGACCATACTCGGCAAAATTGGTAACGCCATCACCACACATGACCCACGCATCCGATTGATTTCTAATAAAGACGGCCAAGTTGTCCATGACGGACGCGAAGTGATCCGACGTTTGGTCCAGCAGGTATCCCAACCAGTTCGGTGGGATCTCTGCATGCAGACAATGCTCGACCTTGGCGTTACCGCGATGATTGAAATCCCACCGGCAGGAACTTTGACAGGGCTTGCCAAGCGTGCAATGCCCGGAGTCGAAACGCTCGCGTTGAAAACCCCCGACGACCTCCCGGCCGCCTGGAAACTAATTGAGAAACATGGAGTTCATTCAGTGATTGATTCAACGCCCACCTGGCGATTAGTAATTGCCCCAGCAAAGGGAACATTTCGCCTGGGATCCCAACAGTTCGTTGACGGAGACATTGTCCCTGCCACCACACAGATCGGAATTATCAAAACCCTGCGAGAGGAAATTCCCATTGCAGCACCTCACGGGGGCACGATTATCGAATGGCTCGCTGAAGACGGCGATCCTGTCGCACCCGGCCAACCGCTGCTTCGCCTTCACCCACTCGAACAAATCTGATCGGAACGATTTATGTCTGAATCTGTAACACTTGCGAGCCCAACAGGGGCGCAATACTCACGAATTCTCTCCGTGGGAACTTATCGCCCATCAAATATTGTCACGAATGCCGAAATTTGCACTCGTATTGATTCTTCGGATGAATGGATCCGCGAACGCTCCGGCATCACCGAGCGCCGCCACGCTTCAGACGATGACACCGTGGTCACCATGGCAACGGCAGCCGCAAATATGGCTATAGCGCGCGCAGCCATCGATCCAAGTGACGTCGACATGGTACTCCTTGCCACCATTAGCCACCCGTACCCAACGCCATCAGCTGCGGTTGAAGTTGGCGAGCTCATCGGTGCACGTGGTGCTGCGGCCACGGACATATCAGCCGCCTGTGCCGGTTTTTGTTACGGAGTGGCCCTGGCAAATGACATGATCCGCGGCGGCAGCGCCAAGTATGTCGTCGTTGTTGGTGTGGAAAAACTGACCGATGTCGTGAACCCCACGGATCGCGGAACCGCTTTCCTTTTCGCTGACGGAGCTGGAGCAGTCGTTATTGGTCCCAGCGATCAACCAGGGATCGCGCCTGTCGTGTGGGGTGGCGATGGCAGTCAATTGCAGGCCATCAACATGACCGCTTCAAGTGTTGCCTTCCGCGATGATCCCTCATTGGGCTATCCCACGGTCACCATGGCGGGACAGCAAGTGTTCCGTTGGGCGGTCACAGAGATGGCGAAAGCCACCAAGGACGCCCTCGAAGCTGCGGGAATCACGGCCGAACAGCTCGACGTATTCATTCCCCACCAGGCAAATAACCGAATCACCGACGCCCTCGTTCGCGCACTCGCACTGCCCGAGAGCGTTGTCGTTGCCCGCGACATCGTGACAATGGGCAATACCTCGGCGGCATCGATCCCACTCGCAATGGACCGCATGCTGGAAACCGGTGAGGCAAAGTCAGGCGACACCGCACTACTGATTGGATTCGGTGCGGGACTGGTCTATGCAGCACAGGTTGTAAAACTCCCTTAAACCACCCACCCCTCGGTGGGAGCCCACTTGGGCAACAATCGAAAAACTCAAACGAAAGGAAAAGCAATGAGCCAGGAAGACGTACTTGTAGGTTTCGCCGCGATCATCAATGAGGTCGCAGGTGTGCCAGTTGAAGATGTTCAACTCGATAAAGCATTTGTCGATGACCTTGATGTCGATTCACTCTCCATGGTTGAGGTTGTTATGGCCGCCGAGGACAAGTGGGGCGTGAAAATCTCTGACGACGATGCAAAGAACCTGCGCACAGTTGGCGACGCAGTCGCATTCATCAATGCAAATTCATAACTGATTGCACCAATTAATAACAAATATGTGGGCGTACCGGTCATGTTTCATGACCGGTACCCACAAACTTTCAGCAGATAATTTCTTGGAGGAACAATGTCCCGCGAAGTAGTAGTTACCGGAATGGGGATGACAACACCAGTTGGTGGCGATGTCGAGTCCAACTGGGAAGCAGTACTTGGTGGGCACTCAGGCATCAGTGTTATTCCTGAAGCCTGGGTTGATGACCAAAACGCAAAAATCGCTGGCATCATGGCCGTCAATCCTGTTGATGTCCTTGACCGAGTCGAATCACGCCGCATGGATCGTTCACAGCAAGCGGCACTCGTTGCCGCACGTGAAGCGTGGGCTCAAGCCGGTGCACCTGAGATGGACCTCGATCGATTGGGAACAGTGATCGCCACCGGGATCGGCGGCGTCACCTCACTTCTGAGCGCTTATGACACCCTCCTGGAGCGGGGGCCATCGCGCATTTCTCCTCACATGGTCACCATGATCATGCCCAATGGTCCAGCGGCAATTGTCGGTCTCGAAATTGGTGCCCGCGCCGGTGTTCACACGCCCGTAAGCGCCTGCGCATCCGGCGCTGAAGCTATTTCTTATGCAGCCCGCATGATTCAAAGCGGCCGCGCTGACGTAGTCGTCGCCGGCGGCGCTGAAGCGGCCATCCATCCCATCACGATGGCGGGCTTTGCCGCAATGCGAGCTCTTTCCACGCGCAATGACGACCCTGAGGCAGCATCTCGGCCTTATGACCTTGCACGTGACGGTTTCGTCATGGGCGAAGGCGCCGGAGTTGTTGTGTTGGAATCCGAAGAATTTGCCAAGGCCCGCGGGGCTAAAATTCTTGGGCGCTATGCAGGTGCCGGATTGACCAGCGATGGTCACCACATTGCCCAACCAGACCCGGAAGGCGCAGGAGCCGCGCGCGCAATCCTGGCAGCACTTGCCGATTCCAACCTCTCAACAACCGACATCGTGCATGTTAACGCCCATGCAACGTCAACTCCGCAGGGCGACATCGCTGAGGCGGTCGCTATTCGCCGAGCATTGGGCGCGGCAACGGACAGCGCCTATGTCGCGGGTACAAAATCGATGACAGGCCACTTGCTCGGCGGCGCTGGAGCAATTGAATCGATCTACACGATGCTCGCACTTCGTGACCGTAAAGCACCACCAACTCTCAACCTCGTGGACCTTGACCCGGAGGTCAACCTCAACGTGAGTGGTGTCGGAGTAACCGACCTACC
Source organism: Candidatus Nanopelagicales bacterium (assembly GCA_040261955.1). Taxonomy (GTDB): domain Bacteria; phylum Actinomycetota; class Actinomycetes; order S36-B12; family S36-B12; genus UBA4592. The sequence goes on along the minus strand of JBDQMZ010000158.1, from coordinate 2,701 downwards.
GAGTGGGGACATCGCCGCACTTAACAACTCATTCGGATTCGGTGGACATGATGTCGCCGTTGTTTTCAGGAGCGTATGACATGACCGCAGAAACTGAGCTCGATCCACGATCACCTCTGGTGCGACTGGGAAAATTCTTTGATGACGGTGAGTTCACAACCATCACTCCCGTTGATGATCGCGGAGTCATCGCAGCAGTTGGCCGCGCTCAGGGGACTCACTGCGTAGCTTTTTGCACGGACCCAACCGTTCAGGGTGGCGCCATGGGAGAGGCTGGCTGCCGTGCAATCGTCACGGCCTACGACCGCGCACTTGCCGACTCCGCACCCGTTGTTGGCATTTGGCATTCCGGTGGAGCGCGCTTGCGTGAAGGTGTCGCAAGCCTCGATGCCGTCGGTCGCGTATTTCTATCCATGACTCGAGCTTCCGGCAAAGTGCCACAAATCTCCGTTGTACTCGGACCTGCCGCAGGTGGCGCCGCCTATGGCCCAGCCCTGACCGACATCGTTGTTCTTGGACCCGCCGGGCGCATCTTTGTCACTGGGCCCGAGGTGGTTCGCTCCGTGACCGGCGAAGATGTCGACATGGATCGCCTTGGAGGTCCTGAACCACATGGTCGTCGCAGTGGTGTCGTTCACATTACGACCGATTCGGAAACTGAGGCTATCGACTACGGCCGAGCACTCGTTGATCTACTCGGACATCAAGGTTCACTGAATCTGGAGGACATCGAGGACCGCGACCTTGGCGCACTGCTCCCTGAGTCATCACGCCGCGCCTACGACGTTCATCCAATCGTCGAAGGTTTTGTCGACCTCGATTCATTTGTTGAACTACATGCCAAGTGGGCGCCCAACATCGTTGTCGGGTTAGGCCGCCTTGGTGGCAGGACCGTTGGCATCGTGGCAAATAATCCACTACGCCTTGGTGGGTGTCTTGACTCATCCAGTGCAGAGAAAGCAGCACGCTTTGTGCGCATGTGTGACTCATTTGCCGTTCCGCTGGTCGTGATTGTCGATGTCCCTGGCTATTTACCTGGCCTTGGCCAGGAGTGGGAAGGCGTTGTTCGCCGTGGAGCGAAGCTTTTGCACGCATTTGCCGAGTGTGTGACGCCACGCGTCACCGTTGTCACCCGCAAGGCATACGGCGGCGCATTTGTTGCAATGAATTCATCTTCACTTGGTGCCACCAAAGTGTTTGCCTGGCCCAATGCCGAAGTTGCAGTCATGGGTTCTGTCGCAGCAATTCGAATTTTGCATCGCCGCCGCCTCGCTGAAGTTCCCGAGGAAAGCCGCGAACAAGTCGAACTCGAATTGGCAGCAGAGCACGAGGTTATTTCCGGTGGAATCAAGCGGGCTGTCGACATGGGTGTTGTGGATTCAGTTGTTGAACCCATGGTGACACGTCGTGCAGTCGCCGAAGTACTCCTAGAAACACCGGGAGCGCGCGGCAATCACGGCAATATTCCGCTATAAGGTCAGGTTCCAAAGTCACGAAACTTGATGCAAAACGCGCACCGTTGAACCCTCATGTGCGATTCGGAATGCTTCAAGTTCATGGTCCCAGGGCTGTCCCAAGAGTCGTTTGATTTCACTTTCCATTGACTCGCCCGTCGCATCACTCTGGGTGATGAGGTTCCTGAGTCGGTCTTCGTGGACTAGCACATCGCCGTGCTGGCCAATGGTTGCTCGGAAGAGTCCCAAGGTTGGGGTGGCTGCAAAGCGCTCACCTTCATGCCCCGCTGAGGCATCCTCGGTTACCTCATAGCGCACCTGCTTGAAGGCGAGTAGTGAACTGGCTAGTTGGGCTCCCAGGCCTTGCGCACCTGTCCAGATAATTTCGGCGCGCAGTGAACCGGGCTCAATAGGTTGGTCGCCCCAGGTGATTGGGGTGTCCGTGCCAAAAACTTTTGCCAGTGCCCATTCCACGTGAGGAGCGAGCGCCTTTGGGCATGAATGAATAAAGACCACGCCACGGCTATCGATCGAGCCTGCGCGACCATAGGCAACTACTGTCATTGTGACCTCCTGTTGTGAGTGACGCCTTCCCCAGCGGTCTCACAAACATTCAGCTCAGATGGTCCACCTGACAGTTGGTACTTCTACTACTGGTCCTGCTATTACTGACCTAACTGTAACCTGCGGTGTCAATATTGGGTAGTGTTTCCCCTACGAACAGGGGAATTCCCCCAGAAATGAACCGTGAAGGATCCCATCATGGCTTTTGCCTCCCCCGCCCCACGCGTCCTGGCTGATTTTGCATCCAAAGCGGCGATTGCCCAGGTTGCCCTCGTCCTTGGTGGAGCCGCGTTCGTTGGCATCGCAGCGCAGATCGCTATTCCACTGCCCTTCACCCCTGTGCCCCTGACCCTTCAAACATTCGCGGTGCTCCTAACAGGCGCCGCCCTTGGCTCACTCCGGGGCGTTCTCGCCATGACCGTTTATGCACTTGCAGGCGTTCTCGGTGTTCCCTGGTTCTCTGAGGGATCATCGGGTTGGGGTGGCGCATCATTCGGCTACATCCTCGGCTTTATTCTCGCTGCCTTCATTGTGGGCAAATTGGCAGAACGCGGTAACACCACAACGCCACTGCGAACAACAGCGCTCATGGTTATTGGCAATATTGCCATCTACGCCGTTGGTGTTTCGTGGCTCAAAGTGTCCCTCGATGCAAGTTGGGCAACGGCAATTTCACTCGGCCT
>JBDQMZ010000157.1:0-4217 GCA_040261955.1 Candidatus Nanopelagicales bacterium | reverse complement strand
GCATGTGAGCGGCGACCTCTGTCAGCACCCCAACCCGCACCCAGCCAAAAATTCTTGGTCGGACATGCCTTCCCGCGATTCTTTTTTGCAGCCACTGAACTGTTGGCTTCAACGGACTGGCTCACCGCGTGTGACGCTGTTACTGGAACGACGCTCAATATGAGTGCCCAAACAATGAGCAACGCGGGGAATCTCACTCAAGTACGGTAAACGTGAATCCCTAATTGCACAAGTGTGCGCATGCGTGTCGGGGGTCCCCCTCGACCCGATAGAGTCAGGGAGTGAGTTATTTCACCATTGGAAGCCGAAAAATCGGTCCATCTGAGCCAACATATTTCATTGCTGACATCGCGGCAAACCACGATGGTGACCTCGAGCGTGCAAAAAACCTGATGACCATGGCCCGCGATGCGGGTGCGGAGTGCGCGAAATTTCAACACTTCCGCGCCGAACACATTGTCAGCGACTACGGATTCAAAGCACTCGGAACACAACAGTCGCACCAGGCAACCTGGGACAAATCAGTTTTCGAGGTCTATCAGGCCGCAAGCCTGCCGTGGAGTTGGACCGAGCCGCTAGCCGAGCACGCTCGGAATATTGGCATTGAATTCATGTCGGCCCCCTATGACCTCGAAGCAGTTGCTCACCTTGATCCCTATGTCAATGCATTCAAAGTGGGATCCGGCGATGTCAACTGGCTCGAGGAACTCGCGGCCATAGCTGCCCTGGGCAAACCCGTAATCCTCGCCACAGGTGCCGCCCATCTCGAGGACGTCACGCGCGCGATGGAATTACTTCTCAATACAGGTGTCCCACTCGTCCTCATGCAGTGCAACACCAACTACGAAGGCAGCCTCGAAAACATTCATCACGTTAATTTGCGAGTGCTCAATCAGTACGCTGATTTATTCCCCGGCGTCACTCTCGGCCTGTCTGATCACACGCCAGGTCACGTCACGGTCTTGGGAGCTGTGGCACTTGGTGCTCGAGTCGTTGAAAAACATTTCACCGACGATACAAGCCTTCCGGGGCCTGATCACGGTTTCTCCATGGACCCAACAACCTGGCGTGCAATGGTCGACGACACCAGAAAACTTGAAGCCGCATTGGGAACAGGAACCAAAGGAATCGAAGACAACGAGACAGAAACGATTGTGTTACAAAGACGTTGTGTTCGTGCCGCACGGGATATTCCCACAGGTCACATGTTTACTCGTGAGGATCTGGAGGTCCTTCGCCCGGCACCGAGCGAGGCCATACCCGCACATGAAGTAACTCAAGTTCCAGGCAAAACCTCAACGCGGGCCATTGTTGCTGGGGAATTCATCTCGTGGTCTGACTTGGTCTAAATGGGCACTATCTCTCCTCAACAGGTTATTTACCTGAGCCCGACAGATGGAATTCATGACCAGCGGTGGATTCAGGCACTCAAGAGTTTGGGTTACGCGGTCACAACTGAAATCTCACCAGCAACACCTCCGCGTGTTCCACTCGTTGTTGGCCCCCTGACAGACATGGACCGCGGGCTGCTCAACCGAGCAAACCCCGTTATCGGGTTGTCATGGGGTTTTGATTTACATCAACTCGTGGAAGCCGGCGATACCGCTTGGCTTGCTCATCTTGATGGAATCATTGTTGATTCAGAGCCCACGCGAATAATTGCTCGTGAATCGGGCATCCCTGAATCAGGCATCACCGTTATTCCATGGGGCATTGACCTGGACACTTTTTCCAGTACAGCATCGCGGGATATGCATTCACCCGTTCGCCTTGTGACTCTGCGGGCACATGAAGACCTTTACCAAGTGGACGTGATTCTCCGAGCCGTCGCACTCTTGCAAGAAAGTGGGCAATCCTGCCAGCTGCAAGTCGGGAACACCGGAAGTTTGAGCGACAACCTCAAAAATCTCGCCCATGAACTTCAGCTCAAAGACTGTCAATTCATTGGCAGAGTTGATGAAAGCTCTCTCCCCGAGTTGCTCAGCGAGAGCGATGTTTATTTGTCGGCAGCTGTAACCGACGGAACCTCGGTCACGTTGCTGCAAGCCATGGCCACGTCGGTTCCCGTTGTTGTCTCAAACTCCCCCGGCAACGTCACATTGCTTGACGGCCCCTCTGGTCCGCTCGGTAGAACTTTTGAAACCGGCAATGCAGATTCACTTGTTCAAGAAATTCTTGCCTGCCTCTCACATCCAGAGCAAACGCTGGGCATGACTGAACGAGCACGAATTCATGTTCAGGAGAGTGCCAACTGGAGCAAGAATGTCCTTCGGCTTCAAACTCTGATCGAGACGGTCCAACAAGAATCCAGCTGATTCCGTTACTTGGCTCCATGGCTTACCTCCACTACTCTTCAACCATGTCCCGTCACGATGAGCCAACAAGTGACCGAGTGCCATCTACTGGTGGCGAACAAACAATTCGGTTTGACACCCGGAACATATGGCGGATCGGTTTCATCGCACTCGCCATAGTTGCAATTGGCCTGCTCATCAGTTTCCTCGTTGAAGACGGTGGTGGGGTCTTTTTCATCATTCTCATGGCTTGGTTTGCTTCCATTGCCATGGAACCTGCAGTCTCCCGGCTCGCTCGTCGAATGAAGCGCGGTTTCGCAACCGCCATCGTTATGGTTTCAGTCGTACTTTTTCTGATTATTTTTGGCGCTGCCTTTGGCAACCTACTGATAAAGCAAATTGCTGAACTAATTCAGGCGTTACCGGGCTTGTTGGACAACGCAATTGCCTGGGTCAACCAACAGACCAACTCGAGCTATGAAGTAACCGATCTTTGGAATCAACTCAACATCACTCCCGCGCAATCAGCCATGTACGCCACCGAAGTTCTCTCGGGAGTTATTGGCATTATTGGCTCACTCGCCATCAGCTTCTTTGGGCTGTTCACATTTGGCCTATTCGCGTTCTATCTTTCGGCCGATGCACCGCGATTCCGACGTTACGTGGCGTCGCTCTTCGCCCCTAAGTTTCAACCACGAGTGACCCAAATCTGGGACATCACGGCTCTCAAGACGGGAAACTACGTCGCCGCTCGAATCATCCTCGCGACTATCAACGGCGCCACCAGCGCATTAGTTTTCTGGATCATCGGTATGCCCTCGTGGCTAGCTCTAGGTATCTGGACAGGACTCGTGGCACAGTTTGTTCCCACCATTGGTACCTACATTGCTATTGCCCTGCCTGTACTTGTCGGACTCTTAAGCGATAACCCTTGGGTCGGTGTTCTGGCACTGATTTGGGCGCTGATTTACCAGCAAGTGGAGAACCTCACTCTTGAGCCTCGGATCAGCGCTCGGGCCGTTAATGTGCACCCCGCCGTGGCGTTCGCATCAGTCATGTTGGGGGCCGCCCTATTCGGCGTTGCCGGCGCACTTCTTGCTATCCCCATCGCAGCAATGATTATGAGCTTGGTCGATATTTGGCAATTGCGCTACGAAGTTGTTGAAGAGGTTACAGTGGTGAACGAAAACCCCAACGAAGAGGAATCAAAATGAACATAACGGATACGAGTTTGCGCCGATGGAACATAATCGCCGGCTTTGCCCACCTCATCCAGTTAATCCTCATCCTGATTCTGGCCAATGACTTCTCATTACCCATCACCGCCAGTTACCTCGAAGGCCCTCCCGGAACCTTTCCCGGCGATCAGGTCACACTTTTTGACTCACCCCTTGCCATTGGCGTAGCGCTCTTTTTCGCCCTGTCAGCGTTTTTCCATTTTTTGGTGGCAAGTCCCCTTTATTTCAAAAAGTACATCGCGGGCATCAACATGCAGCACAACTATTTCCGCTGGGTTGAATACTCCATCAGTTCATCCGTCATGATCGTGCTCATCGCTGAAATCGTAGGCATCTCTGATATCGCAGCCCTTATTGGAATCTTTGGCGTTAACGCTTCCATGATTCTGTTTGGATGGCTGCAGGAGAAATATGAGCAGCCCGGTGGGGGCATGCTCCCATTTGTTTTTGGCTGCGTTGCCGGCATTGTTCCGTGGATTGCAATTCTCGTTTACGTGCTCTCTCCGGGCAGCACTTCAGGGGCAGCGCCACCGGCATTCGTATATGGCATCATCGTTTCACTCTTTATATTCTTCAACTCTTTTGCGCTCATTCAATACTTGCAATACAAAAAAGTTGGAAAATTCGCCAACTACCGTTACGGGGAACGTTGGTACATCATTCTCAGCTTGGTCGCGAAAAGTCT
>JBDQMZ010000156.1:0-7796 GCA_040261955.1 Candidatus Nanopelagicales bacterium | reverse complement strand
GATCTCCTAAGCGGGGAACCGCGCGAGCGACAACTGCCCCGATGATCGCGGCGGGAACAAGCGCCCACCCACCCATGAAGAACCCGAGGGCTACTCCCAAAACAATGGCGATGGGCCACTTCATGGGTGCTGTAGCGATGACCGATGCAATCACGCCAATTGCAAGTGCGGCCTGAATAGCGGGACCCGATGGAAGCAGCAGTGCAAACAACAAACCTGTTGCTGCACCGATAAACATGACGGGGAAGAACGGTCCGCCACGGAACCCTGCTCCCATGGACACTGAGTAGGCGATCGTTTTAAAAACCACAATTCCCAGTACCACTGATATCGAGGTCAGTGTTGGTAACTCAGTGAGGACTTCTTCACTTGATGTAGCGATGTATTCAAATGGTAGGTCTGTCCACCAGTTCATGACGATTGCAGCCACACCAATAATGACTGCGGCCGCTAGGAGCGCGGGTAGGTGTGGTCCAGTTCCAGTTTTTTTGGTGATCAGTGCCGCACCGTACCGAGCGAGCGTGGCCATGAGTGTTGCAACAAGGGCAACCGGGACGGCCCACAGCAGTTGATCAACTTCAACCGATGTTGGTGCGCCATCAAGTGAAAGTGATCCTGAGATGAGTGGGTTCACAAACAGCGCAAGAATCGCACCCAGGGCACTTATCCCAACCACTTTCTTAGCGTCGGGGACCTTGAAGGCTCGCGCAACCAGTCCACCGATTACGGCACCTGTTGAAACAAGCGCAACCTCAGGCCCGAGGACGGCACCACCCAAGAGCGAAACAACGATTGCCAAAATCGCACCGAAGTACTCCTTGGGGGTGAGCGCACTGACCTTGATACCCCCGATAGGTGAGTGACCAGCATCTCCAACGTGCCTGCGAATGACAAAGACCAGCAATGCAGCGATGAGTAAGAGCCCCATGACATACCAATAGGGAGTGCCCCCAAGGTTCTGGGGAACGCTCTCCCACAAGAACACAATTCCTGCGGTGACCAGTTCTAAAACGATGTAGCCAAAGAACAAACTGAGCACGGCACCAATGAGCATCACTAAAACTGGGGTTCTTTTCACAAGCGCAATCAGACCACACTTTCAACAGACTTGTCTGCCCGAAGGTGATAAATCTCCACCAGGCTTTTCAGTGTTTCAGATACATCAAGTTCCGTTGTGGCGGGATTAATAATGCACAAACGCAGTACCTCTTGACCCTTCAATGAGGTTGTTGTCAGTGCAGCGAATCCTGATTCCGTGAGTTCTCGAGCAATTGCTGCCAGATCACATTGCTCATTGAATGTAAATGTCACGATTCCAAGTTGAGCAGGGGTGACCACCTTAAGTTCAGGCGTGCTTTGAATCACAGTTTCCGCGTACTCCGCCAGAACAATTCCCCGATCAATCGCTGCACCAATCTTGATAAAGCCGTAAGTTCGAATTGTTAACCACAATTTGATCGCACGACTGCGTCGCGACAACTCCAAGCTTCGATTGTGAAAATTCACCGTGCCATCAGACACATCCTTCAAGTACTCGGGATACATGGCGAAGGTTTTTTCCAGCGCACCGGGATCACTGACCCAGAGGCACGCAATGTCATATGGGGAGAAGAGCCATTTATGCGGATCTAAAACGAAAGAGTTGGCTCTTGCCAGTCCTGGAATGACAGCTTTCCCGCGTGCAGTGAGAGCCGCTGGTCCCCCATAGGCGCCATCAACATGAAACCACATGTTTTCGTTCTCACAAATTTCTGCGATTGCTTCGATGTCATCAACAGCACCCGTATTGGTTGTGCCTGCCGTTGCAATGACAACCGCGGGGATTAAGCCTGAGGTTCTGTCAATGGCGATCTGCTCACGCAACTGGGCAACATCAATTCTCAGGTCTTTATCGGTGGGTATAACTCTTACCAGTGCATCGGGAATTCCTATTGCTTTGATCCCGCGAGTTATTGACGAGTGTGTTTGATCAGAGAGATAAATGCAACCCTCACCTTTTATGTCGCGCGCAGTGATCAGGGCAGTAATGCTTGCCATTGATCCACCCGAAAGCATGATCCCCTCGCATTGGGGATTGAGACCGATTCGGTCACGGAGCCATTCGAGGGTAATGAGTTCAATTGCACTGGGACCCGAACCGCCGCCCCAGGAGGACGCAACCGAGTCCATGCCAGTTGCTAACCAATCACCTGCGATCGCAGCAAATGAGGATGGACTCGGAACACGGGCAAAGTAGCGAGGGTGATCGCCGTGTTGTTGGTTTTCTAATGCGACATGCGCCAAGAGATTTAGGTCGCCTGCAATGTCTCCCGGCCCTTCAGGTGCTGGCCCACCGAGTTGAGTGCGCAACAACTCATTGCTGGCGACGCTGATGGCAGGTCGATCACGCAGGGTCATGAGATGGTCGATCGTGAGATCAACAATCTGGTGACCCAATGCGCGCATCTGCTCTGGATCAAGCGTTAAGTCGTAACTGCTTGGATCCTGTGATTCAAAGGCGTCGTAGTCGTCTTCGCTCATGCATGAAGACTAGGTGCTGATCGGATCAGCCACCCGGAGATCAGCCACCTTGAAATCAGCCACCGAAAAGTCGTGAGAAGAACCCGCCCTTATTGGCCGCAGCCTTCTCAGCGGCAGTGCAGGAGCAGCGCTGGTTCTTGGGAATTCCACGCAGAACTTCATTCTTGTGCTGGCCACAGCCGGCCCAAGTGGCCTTCTTGCACGCTTTACATGTTGTTTGACGGCACACGATGATCCTTATGTCTAGGGGCTGAGAACGGCCACCTTCCGGCAGCCGTGGTGACTATACCCCAGGGGGTATATGACCGATCAGCCATGGGTCTCGTCTGAACCCCTAGCAGCACTTGTTTTGAGTCGTCGCCAGATTGGCATGCTCGCTGGGGTCAATGGCGATTATCTCGCTGAGGAATGAATCGAGGTCCAGCTTGCGACCCCCCAGCCAGGTGCCCTGAACCACAACTTCAGTTGCCAACTTAGTGGGATCAGCCAGATAGGGATCCATGGACAACTCGACGAAATCAGCCATCTTGCCCACGGTGATTGACCCGACAAGGTCATCGCGATGCAACATGTGGGCAGCATTGATTGTTTGTGCCTTCAAAGCGTCATCCAAGGAAATTATCTGGCCAGGTCCATGCACCGTCCCGCCGTCACTCAATCGAGTAATAGCCGTTTGCACATTAAGAAGTACATTCGGTGGTGACACGGGTCCATCGTTGTGGAATGAATAGGTTGCACCGGACTTGACCGCATCCCCCCATCGCATCCAATTGGCACCAATCTCAGATGCAAACATGGTGCCGTCGAGTAAGTCCCCCCAGTAAATGTATTGGAATACGCCTAATGAAATGCCAACACCCATGGCGGCTGCCCGATCAAATTGGTCTCCCCTGCATGCACCAACATGTTCCACTCGCCAACGGTGGTCAGTTCCCATTAAGTTGTTTTGCACCAGTGCTTGCTCGTAAGCATCCAGCACAATGTCGAGTCCAATGTCGCCATTGACATGAAATGAAAACTGCCAACCCATTGGCGCGTATTTGGCCAACACCTGATCAAGTTCAACGCGTGTGTAGTTCATCATGGCTTCGCCACCCGGACCAATAGGAATTTGCGCATTCTGCGTGGTTGCATTGTCCAAGTAGGGGAACGACGCGGCAATTGTGCCGACCCACGGCGAGCCATCTGCCCACAATTTGATGCCCTGCTTGTGCAACATGTCCGTGGAGATCGTTGAGTTGAGGGGGTCACCTGCATCCGCGTTAATTGACATGTGGAAAAGCGTTACACGAACCGGGCAATCGGCGGCAGAGGCGAGAGCTTCATAGCCCTTGAGCATGCTTGTGTTGTACGTCATCTCAGAAACGCTAGTTATTCCGTTCTGTGCGAGAACTTGATAGAACTTGGCTGCAGATTGCAAAGGATGCGTCAGCGCCTTGGCCATTATTGGATCCACCACGGTTAACACGGCCGCTGTTTCATAAGCACGGCCATTAGAGGTTCCATCGGCATTCCTGCCGTAACGAGCGCCCATTGGATCAACAGGTGGCTTACCATCCGCCCAGTTGAGGAACTTGATAACTGCAGTATTGAAATAGACCTCGTGGCCGGAGTTGTCAATAACGACAACGGGGCGATCGGGAAAGTATCCATCGAGTTCGGCATTGGTCAATTCCGGAGCGCCCTGCAGGAGCCGATCAAGTCCGTTAAAAATCAGTGGTGTACCCGACGGAGACTCTTGATTCGTCTTGGTCCAAAGGCTTTGAACATCTGAATATTTGGGGAATCCAACATACGGAGCAATCCAGTGGGCCGGCGGTTGCGTAATAACTCCGGTGAGAATTGGATGGCTGTGCGGTTCAACAAACCCTGGCATGAGAACGGTCGTGCCCAAATCTTGAACGGGGGCGCCAGGTGCTGCTGCCTGACATTGTTCAAGGGTTCCAACAGCAATAATTTTCTGTGTATCTGCGTCAAATGCGAGGGCCTCGGCCCTCGGTAGCGCCGGATCCATGGTGATGATGCTTTTAGCCTGGATAATTTGCGCCGACATAACTCTCCTTATTTGAGCACCAAGGTCATTTCTTTTTCTTACTGATCCGTGCCTCTCGGGCAGCAGCTTCTATTTCAATGGCTTGATCAAGTGTAGGAGCACTCCCACCTAATCGCTGTGGGATCCAAGGGGAACCTGGCACTTGATCTTTGTAACGCGCCACGGTAATTGCCAGGAGATCTTTCAATGCATGGCTCAGCATCACATTTGCTGCGTCGGAGTCCGTCCCCACTGGAATCACCAGTGGCTGACCAACGGTTATGCAAATTTGTTTGCCGCGGGAAAAATCACGAGTGTTATAAGAGAGGATTCTGTGGCCGCCAAAAATTATCATCGGAATCAATGGAACTTTTGCCGCACTTGCCATGCGGATAGAACCACTTTTGAGTTCCTTGATGTCATAGGACAAACTCATGGTTGCCTCGGGGAAAACACCGACGAGTTCACCCGCCTTGAGTGCGGTGACTGCATCCCGGAACGCCTGCGAACCTGCGTCGCGGTCAACCGGAATATGTTTCATGGCGCGCATCAGCGGTCCAGCAACTTTATGTTTGAAAATTGGATCCTTTGCCATAAATCTGACGAGCCTTCGACCACGCATGTCAGCGGGGATGCCACCGAGTGCAAAGTCCAAGTAGCTCGTGTGATTAATAGCGAGCAGTGCTCCACCCTCACTGGGGATGTTGTCAGCTCCCACCACATCAAGGGTGAGATCGAGGCCCTTGAAAAGAGTCTTCGCGGTGAAGATTATTGATCGGTACACGGGCTCGGCCACGAGCCAAGACTAGCGACTGGGTCAGTAGGCCGAGTCACCCAAGCGAGCACCGCTCTTGTCCAGGAGGGCCTGCACTTCAGAGGATCGGTAACGGCGGTGGCCGCCGAGAGTCCTAATGCTGGCTAACTTGCCCGACTTGGCCCAGCGAGTCACCGTTTTTGGATCGACCCGAAAGAGTGCTGCGACTTCACCGGGCGTCATGAGGTGCTCAGTCTCAGGGATGGCTCCGTAGTTCGACATGTCACCTCTCATTTCCAATTTTTCGCTCTCAGATCAGGCCGCGCATTTTTCCACTGCCGCAACGGTATTGCTCAATGGCAAATGTGCAACTCCAGTGTATTTGCGTGAGCACTACGCTGGGAGGATCTCTGGACTTCCCAACCGCTAGAGCATCGAATCACGAGAGGCCCCTATAAATATGAGCGCGAGCCGGAACACGAATCCGAACACGGATCTGAACACGAGTCTGAATCCATGGTTCGAATTTGATGGTCACGAGGAAGTCGTGGTGGCTCAGGACCCAAAAACAGGTATTCGGTCGGTCATCGCCATTCATTCCACCGCCCTTGGGCCGGCTTTGGGTGGCACGAGGATGTCCCTCTACGCCGACGCCCCTGACCCCTATGCGGCAGCGCACGCCGATGCCATGCGATTGGCCCGCGCAATGACCCTCAAGAACTCTCTCGCCGGTCTGCCCCATGGTGGTGGAAAGGCCGTGATCATCGGCGATCCCCACAATAAATCCCGTGAGCAACTTCTGGCCTACGGGGACCTCATCGAGTCCCTGGGCGGTAAGTACGTGACGGCGGGCGATGTGGGCATGCAGGTCGCCGATATGGACGTCCTCGGGGAACGCAGCAAGTGGGTCACCGGTCGCTCTCCTGAGAACGGCGGCGTGGGTGATTCGGGCATCTTGACCGCCTTGGGTATTTGGCAAGGAATGCGGGCTACCGCTCAATTCGCCTATGGCTCACCCGATTTGGCCGACCGAACAATCGCCGTCGTCGGCGCTGGCAAGGTGGGAGGGCGCCTGATTGGCCATCTCATCGAGTCAGAGGGGGCGCGCGTGGTGGCAATCGACCCTGTGCCCGAGGTCCGAGCAGCGTTGAGTGCTCAGTATCCCGCCGTGACCTTCGTTGAAACCGTTGATCAACTCCTCGCCTCGAATCCCGATGTCCTTTCACCCAATGCCATGGGCGGGTTCATCACCCCTGAAATGGCCGCCCGCCTTGAGGTCGGAATGGTTTGCGGGGGGGCAAATAATCAGTTGGCTAGCCCTGAGGTGGGCGATCTCTTGGCTGAGAGAGGGATTCTCTATGCCCCTGATTTCCTGGTCAACTGTGGTGGCGTGATTCAGGTGGCTGAAGAACTGGTCGGCGCTGATGTTGAGCGGGCACGAGCCAAGGTCATGGGGGTCTATGACACGGCCAGCACCGTCTTTGCTCGGGCAGCATCAGAGGGGATTACCCCTGTGGCGGCCGCGGAGGCAGAGGCCTGGGCCCGCATCTCTGCGGCCTAATCGCGGCAAATTTTTGGGTCATTCTTCACTCCACCTGACCCAGAGATAAGATCCTCTAGTGGCGGTTAAGAAAACCTCACGTGTTAACCAGAAAGTGAATCAGTCAACGTACTACCGGGGTTACCCATTCGGTGACCTGGAAGAGAGGGTCGAGCCATGGGGCGAGGCCGAGCCAAGGCTAAGCAAACAAAAGTTGCGCGGGAACTAAAGTACGGCGGTCCGCAGACCGATTTTGAGCGCCTTCAAGCAGAACTCAGTGGGCAGCCCGTTTATGTTCCCGAGTCGAATTCAGATTCATCAGATTCTGATGACCTCGATGACCCATATGCCAAGTATTACTCCGATGACGACGAAGAAGACGAGTCGGCGTAGTCGCCCGTCAGGAACACTGCTCCACCCCCACCGCCCTTAGCTGGTGAGTCGCCTGCTTCTCCATTGTGGCGATCGCGCACTGTGCCGCACACCCAGGCGTCCAAGTTTCGCTCCGCTAACACATTGAGTGCCTGATCCACCGATGCCGAGTCAACAACAGCAAACATTCCGACTCCCATGTTGAAAGTTCGCTCCGCGTCGGCCAGCGGTACAGATCCCTCACGCTGAATCAAATCAAAGATTGGCGCGGGCTGCCAGGTCTGCCGATACACATCAACCGAAACATGTGCTGGCAACACCCGCGCAAGGTTTGCGGCAATCCCTCCACCAGTGACATGACTGAATGCGTGCACATTTGATTGCTTGATCATTTCAAGGCAGTCGCGGGCATAGATATGAGTAGGTTCGAGCAGCTCCTCGCCCACAGTTCGACCAAGACTCTCAACTTCCGCATCGAGTCCAAGTTTTCCCTCACCTAAAAGAACATGGCGTGCAAGTGAATACCCATTGGAGTGCAGCCCACTTGAACCCATGGCAATGACGACATCGCCCACCTG
>JBDQMZ010000155.1:0-7103 GCA_040261955.1 Candidatus Nanopelagicales bacterium | reverse complement strand
GCCTCAGAGATGAAGTAATTGAAATTAACCCGAACCCAGCCTGGCTTGATTCCTTCACAGCCAGTGCTGATTTCCCGTTCGTATTCATGTGATGTATCAAGATCAATTCCCAACAGTCGGTGTCCATAGGGGCCTGCGCATGAACACCCACCCCGGGATTGAATGCCAAAGAGGTCATTGAGCACTGCAACAACGAAATTGTGATGCAGGTACATGCCGCCAGGTTTCTTGATCACAAAGGAAACAATGCTGAGGCGTTCCGCATCGAGATTTCCCAGGATCTGAATATTGGGGTGTTGTGACCAGCTGCCAATTGCGCGCTGAACAAGGTCGTGTTCATGCGCCCTAATAGTTTCAACGCCTACTGCATTTTTCAATTGGAAAACAAGGCCCGCTCGGATCGCTTCGATGATCGCAGGCGTGCCACCTTCTTCACGGTGTTCTAGGTCTTGTAAGTACAAATGCTCTTCTTCGTTGACGTATGCCACGGTTCCACCGCCAACAACATCAGGCACTGAGTTGGTGAGAAGATCTTTGTGAACAATGAGGACTCCAGGTGTGCCCGGTCCTCCAATGAATTTGTGTGGTGAAATGAAGATTGCGTCTTTGTAAGCACTGGGGTGGGTTGAGCAGCGTGGGTTCATTTCAATATCAACGTAAGGGGCCGCGGCCGCAAAATCCCAAAATGCCAATGCGCCATATTGGTGAACCAGCTGGGTAACCGCATGTGTGTCGCTGATGATTCCTGTGACGTTACTTGCGGCAGAGAACGACGCAATGCGCAAAGGTCGATGTTGGTATTTGATCAGTTCAGCCTCGAGTTGTTGAACATCAATGAGGCCATTGGCATCCTCGCGGATCGTGACAACGTCCGCGATGGACTCTCTCCACGGCAGTTCATTGCTGTGGTGCTCAAAGGGCCCAATGAACACAACGGGGCGTTCCTGTGCAGGTATGTGCTCTAAGAGACCGTATTTCTTGTCCAGGTCCGCGGGGAGTCGAAGGTTGAGGATCCCGATGAGTTTATTGATTGCCCCCGTGGAACCTGAGCCGCAGAAAATCACGCGGGTGGTGTCATCTCCGTTGACAGATTCTTTAATGATTGAGCGTGCATCTTCGCGCAACCGAGTTGTCTGTAACCCCGTTCCACTGGATTCCGTGTGTGTGTTGGCATATCGGGGAAGGACTTCCTGGCGAATGAAGTCTTCAATGAATCCGACACTGCGCCCACTAGCCGTGTAATCAGCGTAAGTTACTCGGCGCGGGCCAAATGGCCCCCACATGACTTGATCGTCACCGATGACGCTCTCACGAATTGCCCCAAGGATCTCCGGCTCAGGAAGATCTGAAGCTGCGGGCGGGATTGTGGTCACCCCATAAGACTAGTTCATGGAAATCACGAATCTGGGTCGTTATGCGGTTAGGTGCCACCGCCAGCACATGTCACAATGAGGTCGTGACAACGGCCCCAGCACTCCCGGATGTCGAATGGGACCTCCACACGCAAACGGATAAGCCGTGGGCAACAACGGTATGGGATGACCCCATCAACCTGATGTCTTATGTGACCTACGTATTCATGGAGTATTTCAAGTACCCCAAGGAGCGGGCTGACCACCTCATGCTCCTTGTTCACAACGAAGGTCGTGCTGTTGTTTCCACGGGATCCCGTGAGGAAATGGAGCGTGATGTTGCTGCGCTGCACGGATACGGTCTCTGGGCAACATTGGCCAAGGATTGAGCACATGAAAATAGAGCGCGATGGAGCAGGGGTCGTCCTCTCATTAGAGGAAATTGAGTTCCACCTGCTGCGTGACTTGGTTGATCAACTGGTCACGTTGGCGAAGCCTGACGTGGACTCTGATAAGCAGGAAGACGAACTTGCCATTCTGGTGGGGATTGATTCCGGTGCGAGCAAACCCACGGATCCTGTGCTGACCAGGCTGTACCCCGATGCCTATCCAGAGGACCCTGAAGCCTCTCTGGAGTTCAGGAGGTTCACAGAGCGTTCATTGCGCACGGCCAGTATTGATCGGGCGGCGCGCGTACGTGCAAGTCTCGTTTCCCAACAAGATATATCTCTCGACAGAGAAGGTTGGGCCGACTGGGTCGGACTTGTCAATGATCTACGTTTGGCATTGGGCACTCGCCTGGATATTTCTGAATCCCTTGAGGAATCAGAAATGGCTGCGGATGATCCAAGGGCACCTCTCTTTGACCTGTATGGCTGGCTGACGTGGATGCAGGACACCTTGATCAATGAAGGATATTTCCATGAAGATTAATTTCTACACGTCACAATCGGGTGACCCGCAAATATTTGACGTTGAAAGTGTCGAGACAGTCGGAGACTGCTTTGTTGGGTTGGACCAAAGTGTGCGGGAAATGATTCTTGACTCCAGCGGTGTTCGTCGGTTTGTCAGTGTCTACCTCGGAGTTCCAGGTCAAGGCGTGCGCAATGTCAAGACAGAGCAAGGATTAGAAACGGCGATCAAGAGCGGTGAAGAACTCACCGTCTTGATCGCCGATCCTTTCAATGGCTGAACACAAATGAATAAAAATTACTAACTAATTCGCTTGACGGAACCACTGTGTGGCGCTTGCCCCGCTGACGATAAGCAGGATGATCACGCTCAGCAGCATCGTGTACCAGCCGTAAGGCAGGCTGAAAATTGCAAATACGATGTTGATCACGGCGAGCATCTGAATAATGAATTGTGCGGTTGCTGATCCAATCGCTGTCATTTTGATCAGCCAGAAGTACATGAAACCGAGCACGATAGAGATAAGACCGTTGAAGATTAGCCAGCCGCCGCCGACTTCACGGGTCGTGCCAAACGGGTCGGTGAACGTGGGGTTATCACCAAAAATGGAGAACACCAACAGGGTTCCAATAACGATGTTCAGGATTGCGGCAACCCCGATAACGACCATTACGAGTGTGACGCCGAAAGGGCGACGCATTGTGCCAGAGCTAGACATTTTTCTTCTCATTATGTAAGCACCAATGTGGTGCAGCCAAACAGTAACGCCGTTAAGGAACAAATCGGCGCATATCGCCCTAGTAGACTGTGCCTACCATGAATCTATCTGCTCCCATAGGCGTCTTTGACTCCGGTTTCGGCGGTTTAACCGTCGCGCGAGCAATCATTGATCAGTTGCCTCACGAGTCGATTCGGTACATCGGTGATACAGCCAGGGGTCCTTATGGCCCGCGACCACTTGCCCAAGTCCGTGCTTATTCCCTTGAGATCCTTGATCACCTAGTGGACACGGGCGTGAAGGCCCTCGTGATTGCCTGTAATTCAGCAAGTGCCGCGACGTTGCGCGATGCGAGGGAGCGCTACTCGGTGCCAGTGGTTGAAGTGATTCACCCTGCAGCCCGCAGGGCCGCCGCTGCAAGCCGAAATGGGCAGGTCGCCGTTATTGGTACCGAGGCCACAATTACGTCCCAGGCATATGACGATGCGTTCAGTGCCAGCAATGTGACCTTGTCATCTGTTGCGTGCCCACTTTTTGTCGATCTCGTTGAACGGGGAGTAACAACCGGCAGCGAGGCTCTAGAAGTCGCGCATGGCTACCTTGATGGAATCCGCGACTCTGATGTGGACACCGTGGTTCTCGGTTGCACCCACTACCCACTCTTGATGGGTCCCATCTCTTATGTCTTGGGCGAGGGTGTCACTTTGGTCAACAGTGCTGATGAAACAGCCAAAGACCTTTATCGAGTCCTGATGGCGAATGATTCCCTCGCTCCGGTCGATGGCCCACCCCCGAATTATGAATTTAAGGTTACGGGCAACTCAGAACACTTTGCCGAATTTGGTCAGCGTTTTCTTGGTCCAGAACTAGTTACCGTGGAGACCGTGACACTGCGATGATGCGCGCCCGCTAACCTGCTCCGCATGACACGTAGCGATGGACGGCAAGCAGATCAGCTCAGAGAAGTCACCTTTCAACGGGGTTGGCTCGAACAAGCTGAAGGATCGACCCTTGTAACTTTTGGGCGGACCAGGGTGCTGTGCACGGCCTCGTTTACCGCGGGCGTTCCACGCTGGCTGGCAGGTTCTGGCAAAGGGTGGGTAACCGCTGAGTACAGCATGTTGCCGCGGGCGACCAACACCAGAAACCAGAGAGAGTCGGTCAAAGGGAAGCTTTCCGGCCGCACCCAGGAAATCAGTCGTCTGATTGGACGCAGTCTTCGTGCCGCAGTAGACATGGAGAAATTGGGAGAGAACTCAATCTTGATCGACTGTGATGTCCTGCAAGCCGATGGTGGCACTCGAACAGCGGCGATCACGGGCGCCTACCTCGCTCTGGTCGATTCCATTAACTGGGCAAAGGATCAGGGTCTGGTGTCAGGTGACCCACTCATTGACTCCGTGGCCGCGATCAGCGTTGGAATTGTTGGGGGAGAGCCCCGCCTCGATTTGCATTATGACGATGATGTCTCTGCAGACACGGATATGAACGTGGTCATGACGGGTGGCGGGAAGTTCATTGAAGTGCAAGGCACGGCCGAGCAGGAGCCATTTGATCGTGATTTGTTGAACCAACTCCTTGACCTGGCAACCAGCGGTTGTGCGCAACTCACTACTCTTCAGCAACAAGCACTCAACAGCTAACAATGTTGCCCACAAAGATCGTCATCGCATCACAGAATGCGAAAAAGATTATTGAGATGCGCCGCATTCTTGAGCAAGCAAATCTTGACGTCGAAATCGTGGGAACTGATGAGTTCCCTGAATTAGAAGACGTTGAAGAAACTGGGTCAACATTTGCTGACAATGCAATGTTGAAAGCGCGCGCTGTCAGTGCAGCAACCGGATTTGCGGCTGTGGGTGATGATTCAGGCCTGTGCGTTGATGCACTTAATGGAATGCCCGGAATTTTGTCGGCTCGTTGGGCTGGAGCTCATGGGAATGACCAAGCAAATCTTGAACTTGTGCTGGCCCAGATAAGCCACGTCCCAGAAAGTCGGCGGGGCGCATCTTTTGTGTGTGCGGTGGCTTATGCCGATCCGGAAGGCAATGAATTTATTGTTGAGGGCAGCATGAGTGGGATGCTGATTGATCAACCGCGGGGAACAAATGGATTCGGGTATGACCCCATCTTTGTCCCAACTGGGCATGTGGTCACGTCAGCGGAGATGGAATCCGATGCAAAGGATGCAATTAGCCACCGCGGCAAGGCGCTCAAGAAGTTTGTGGCTCAGCTGCAAACCCAAAAAAGTCTGTAGTGATTACGGGGATTTAAGTGCGGGAGGCGGGACTTGAACCCGCACGTCCGAAGACACAGGTACCTAAAACCTGCATGTCTGCCAATTCCATCACTCCCGCGAGAGCGTCCCGAGTCTAAGGGGAGATGCCCCACTCGATGTGTGGAGGGTGAGAGCTCCCAAAGGCCATATGCGTAAGGTTGTCCCGTGAGTGAAAAAGAGACCGCCCATGAGGGTGCCAATATTGCGGCCATGCAGGCTGATATTGCCAGCGCTCGCGCTGACTTCCTTGCCTCGCTAGCAGAACTGCGCGAACAAACCGCTCCGGCGGCTTTGGCTCAGCGTGGCCTCCGCGCAGCGGGTGGCTGGTTCACTGACGAGTTCGGTGGTGTGCGCCCAGAGCGCGTCGCAATTGCTGGAGCCGTAGTTGTCGGCATTGTCGCCATCAAACTGCTTCGGCGTCGTGGCTAATCTCAATCAATGTCCCATCTTTGTTGGTGGGACGGGTCGAAGTGGCTCAACCATTGTTGGTCACCTTCTCGATCATCACCCTCAGGTGACGTTGACTCGACCCATGGAAGTCCGTTTTATTTCTGGCAATGACGGATTTATCGATGCGCTAGTCAAAGCCAACACCAAGCGAGGAAAGAAGGCCGCCGAGTTGGCCGTTGATCGATTGCTCAATCGTTGGTTTGAGCGCGCAGAAAATGTTGGCCTGCACACATCAATGCCGCGACAATTTGTTGAGAGTGCATCCACTGCGTACTTGGCAGACTTTCACGCAAACGCACAGCGCGCAACACAATCTCTTGTGTTCGCGCTCATGGAACAAGTTGCTCAGGGTTGCGGAGCAAACCGATGGGTTGATACGACACCTGCGAATGCTCGCAAGGCTGACAAATTGGAATTGATCTATCCAGATTCACGCGTCATTGTGGTCACACGCGATGGTAGGGATGTCGCCGCATCCTTCGTTCACCAAGACTTTGGCCCCAGTGATGTCTTTGCAGCTATTGAACTCTGGGAAAGTCGAATGATCAAGTCGCACAACGCAGCACTCAGTGCCACACCAGGCCGCGTACTCACCATCGAACTCTTTGACCTCGTGCAGGCCAATAGGGAGCAAACGATTCAACAGATTCTCCGTCACCTCGACTTGGAGTCTTCTGAGCAGATGCTTGACTGGTTCGATTCCACTGTGACTACGCAGGGTTCACATGCGGGTCGCTGGCGCAAAGACTTTGATGATCGCACCGCGAGCGCGATCGATGAGTGTTACGCCGCCGCGTGCGAGAGGCTTCAGGCCCAAGGCATAAAGATTCCGGCCTCGGGGGCTTGACCATAGTGGCGCATTTCGACGACATTGTGATTGGCGCGGGCCACAACGGTCTTGTGGCTGCGGCCTATCTGGCCCAGTCGGGGCGTTCCGTTCTCGTACTGGAAGCTGCTGATCACGTGGGTGGCGCTGCAATTTCTGCTGAATTGTTCCCAGGAGTGGCGGCCCGACTCAGCAAATACTCCTATCTCGTGTCCCTATTGCCAGAAAAGGTACGCACAGATTTGGGCATGACGCTGGAAACCGTGACGCGTTCTGTTTCAAGTTTCACTCCTGACCCAGCGCAACCGGAGCGATCAATAGCCATTCCGCACGATGACCCGGAAGTGCTCAAGAAGCGGATCATTGAGTTCACCGGCAGTGAGGGTGACGCACAAGCGTGGTTGGATTTTTATGAGCGAACGGTTCGAGTAGCGCGCAAAGTGTTTCCCACGTTGACACAGCCACTGCGCTCGCGTGAAGAATTGCGACAGATCGTGGACAACGATGAGGATTGGAATGACTTCTTTGTTGCTAAACTTGTTCGTGCAGGCTATCAAGGCAAAACAG
>JBDQMZ010000154.1:0-4245 GCA_040261955.1 Candidatus Nanopelagicales bacterium | reverse complement strand
TTTTTGTTGTGGCTGCGGACTCTGATCTTGCAGCTGAAATTGCCGCTGGAACCGAAGCAGTAGCCGAGTTCAACACCTATCTGGACAAAGTTAAAGCGTCCTCAGAAATGGATCGATTGGATTCGGGCAAAGAAAAAACAGGTGTCTTCCTGCACCGCTACGCCATTAATCCTGTTAACGGCGAGAAAATTCCCGTTTATGCCGCTGACTATGTTCTCGCCGATTACGGCACGGGTGCAATCATGGCGGTGCCTGCCCATGACCAGCGTGACTTGGACTTTGCCCGCACGTTCAATTTGCCGGTAACGGTGGTTGTTGAATCGGAAACCGATCCCCTCGAGAGCGGTATTGCAACCGCGGATGACGGCCCGCACATCAACTCAGGGCCGCTTGATGGATTGGGCAAAGCCGAGGCTATCGAGGCAATGATCACGGTGTTGGGCGAACGCGGAACTGGCGAGCCAACAACCAATTACCGTTTGCGCGACTGGTTGATCTCTCGACAGCGTTACTGGGGTACGCCCATTCCCATCATTCACTGCGAAAAGTGCGGTGAAGTTGCCGTTCCTGAGGATCAACTTCCGGTTGAACTGCCCAGTACCGAGGGGCTAGACCTCAGCCCGCAGGGTGTTTCGCCCCTGGCCACGGCAACAGACTGGGTCAATGTTGCTTGCCCGACGTGCGGGGGACCTGCGCTGCGTGACACCGACACCATGGACACCTTCGTGGACTCATCCTGGTACTTCCTGCGCTATGCCGATCCCAATAATTCGACTGCACCATTTAGTTCGCAGTCAGTTAATGAGTGGTTACCCGTCGATCAATATGTCGGTGGCGTCACTCACGCGATCCTGCATCTGCTGTATGCACGCTTCTGGACCAAAGTTGCTTACGACATGGGTCTGGTCACATTTGTCGAGCCATTCACGCGCCTGCTGAATCAAGGCATGGTGCTCAAGGATGGCAGTGCAATGAGCAAGTCCCGCGGCAACTTGGTGCGTTTGACCGATGAACTCGATGCGAACGGCGTTGATGCTATTCGCCTGTCCATGGTTTTTGCTGGCCCTCCTGAAGACGACATCGACTGGGCCGAAGTCTCGCCTTCGGGTTCACGCAAATTCCTAGCACGTGCATGGCGCCTGTCCGGTGATGTCACCAGCGAGCCTGGTGTCGATTTCAGCACCGGCAATCTTGAGCTGCGCAAGGCTGTTCATAAAGCCATTGCTGACGCCGAGCAAAGCATTGAGTCCATGCGTTTCAACGTTGTTGTTGCTCGTGTCATGGAGTTGGTCAACGTCACGCGCAAGGCAATCGACTCGGGGTGTGGTCCAGCAGATCCTGCGGTGCGCGAGGCGGCCGAGGCTGTTGCCATCATGCTTTCCGTTGTCGCTCCCTATACGGCTGAAGACATGTGGAGTCGGTTGGGACATGAGCCCTCTGTTGCTCGAGCTGCGTGGCCGCTGGTTGATCCTGCATTGCTCGTTCAAGATTCGGTTACCTGTGTGGTGCAAGTTGCTGGCAAGGTCAAAGAGCGGCTTGAGGTCAGCCCAGACGTCGACGCTGCCGAGCTTGAAAAACTTGCATTAGCCTCCGAAGCAGTAGTGGCTGCGCTCGAGGGCCGAGGAATTCGCACGGTGATTGTTAGGCCACCCAAACTAGTGAATGTTGTGCCGGACTAATGCCAAAGGTTGCAGTAGTCACGGACGGGAGTGCGGGGCTCCCTCCTCACATGCTGCATAAATACGACATCAAAGTCGTCCCGATCGACGTTGTCATTGACGGTGTTATCTGTGAAGATATTTCACCGCGAGAAATTGTCGAGTCACTGGAAGATGGTCTACACGTAACAACCTCGCGTCCGGCACCGGATCGTTTCCTGCAAGTTTTTGAAGATCTGCATTCAAGGGGATATGACTGCGTTGCTGTTGGAACTCTCTCCGCGGGGCTGTCCGGCACTTTTGAGTCAGCACAGATGGCCGCTAAGGCTTGTACCCTTCCGGTTGAAGTTGTTGACAGCCAGTCAATTGGACTCGGACTTGGTTTTCCTGTTTTCGATGCCGCCCGTGTCGCCGCTCAAGGCGCGCCCATCGAAGTGGTCGCCCGCGAACTCAGTACTAGGGCTCGTCAGGCATCCGTCTACTTTTATCTCGACACCCTTGAGTATCTTCGCAAAGGCGGTCGCATTGGTGCAGCAAGCGCATTGATCGGAACCGCGCTTGCAGTAAAGCCGATCTTGCAACTCACCGATGGTCTCATTGCACCGTGCGAAAAAGTTCGAACAGAGTCACGTGCCATTGAACGGATCGTCGAGTTAGCGTTGGTCAAAGTGAAAAATGACTCGTGCGTACGCTTTGGCATTCAACATCTTGGTGCTCCCGACCGTGCACAAAAGTGTGCGGATTTTCTCAAGGTCGTGTACCCAGACGCTGAGATCGTGATCTCTGAAGTTGACGCCGTTGTCGGGGTTCACGCTGGACCAGGACTTGTTGCGATCATCGTGTCAGATAATCCACAACCAATTTCTGGGGTCTAGTAATCCTTTCTTGCTGCCTTTAACGTCAGGGCATGCTTGGTTTCAACAAGTCCACTAGTTCCCGTGCTTCAGAGAGACTGATGCACGCTGTGGAGCAATGGAAAATTCAGCCCGCGCCGGCGGCGCCCGCTGCGCACAGGGTGAAGCCGGACGTTCAAGAGGCATCTAAAACAGCGAAACTCGCGTTGGGGCATTGGAGCAAGCCATCACTGCGCGCTTTGATGTTGATAGTGGTCGGACTGTTCGCGGTTGTCACTCTGATGTGGTGGAGGGGCATGCCCAGCGCTGCGCCGCAATCCGCATTGGAAGTGGACGACACCGTTGCCATGGAGGAGTCGCTAACACTGACGGAATCCAAGGATTCTCCGTTGACAGGCGAGGTAGTTGTTCATGTCGCAGGCTTGGTCAAAAACCCAGGTCTGTATCACTTGCCCAAGGGTTCACGAATTGCCGATGCACTCGAAGCTGCAGGCGGCGTGACCAAGAAGAAGGCCGCTGACTCGGTCAACCTTGCACGCGAAGCGGTTGATGGAGAGCAAATCATGGTGGGCATAACATCAGGCGGCACCACCCAAGGCATCAGCATCAATTCAGCGTCAGCAAGTGATCTGGAGGAATTGCCAGGTGTAGGACCAGTACTCGCCGCGCGGATTGTCGCCTTCAGAGAAGCCAATGGTCCGTTTAAGAATGTCACCGAATTGGGCAATGTATCGGGCATAGGTGAATCCATACTGGGGCAAATTCAAACTGTCGCGACTTTGTAACCGCGGTCATTCGTGGATCTGCGACTCGTTGTTCCCGCCGCTGCACTCTGGCTGGGAACTGCATTCACTTTCTTTATCACTGGTGGTCCAGTCGCCGAGCGGAGCGAGCGTTCCGGTGTACTCCTCATTTTGTGCCTAGCGCTTCTGACTTTGGCTCTTGTCATGGTGGTGTTGTCGGTGACGTGTCATTGGCAGGTCAGTTCACGTCGCGTCATCACCATTGTTGGCATATCGGCGTTCATCCTTGGTTTGGCGTCAACCAGCATGCAGGTCAATGCCCAGAGTGCGCAACCTCTGGCGCGATGGATTGACGTTAAGCAACAGGTGAGCGTTCTTGGGGTCATCCAAGGTGAGCCGCGAACACGAGGCACAGGTGCGGGTGCGGTGTGGAAGACACCGAAAGTACGGGAGCTGTCACTTGCATCGACCGAGATGTCAGATTCAACTGGGGTTTATGGGGTCGAAGTCCCATTGACTCTTGAAATTGGAATGGAAATCGACATTCCATCGCCCGGAACTCACGTTCGAGTGTTCGGTTCAGTTGGTGAATCGCGTCGCTATGGAAACTTCGCGGCGGCGCTGAACAATGTTGAATCGATTGAGACGATCGCACCCCCTGGCGTTATTGACCACTGGGCCCAATCATTGAGAGATGGTTTGCGCGATTGCCTGGTTGGGGTAAATCCCAACGCGGGATCGCTTGTCGCTGGACTTGCCATCGGGGATGAAAGTGCATTGCCTGCTGAGCTCAAGGACCAAATGCGGTTGAGCGGCTTAGCGCACCTAACCGCAGTATCAGGTGGCAACATCACAATCCTCCTAGCAATGGTGATCCTCGCTTGCGCCTTGGCCGGGTTGCGCCTTTTGGGTCGAGTGGTGGTGTCACTTGCAGCACTGGCTTTCTACGTTGTCCTTGTTTCACCGCAGCCAAGTGTTCTCCGAGCGGCA
>JBDQMZ010000153.1:0-5828 GCA_040261955.1 Candidatus Nanopelagicales bacterium | reverse complement strand
GATCCGCGAATGCTGGATTGGCAAATGTTAACGACACCATACCCACGATTGCGGTAGCGACGACTATTACTGCACGGCGACTCAACAACATATTTTCAGTCTAATACGGGGTGCAACCCAGCATTCACAATTGAGTGCAGTTCTGCTTCATCAACAGTGTGACCAACGTACTTGGATGCGTTGGCCAGCACTTTTTCTTTGGCCTTATCAATGTCCTGACCCGGTTTTGCCTCGGCTGCAGTCCAATCGCGGTATAGCTCCCAAGCGAGTTCGCGCTGGCGGAGCGCCCGATTCATGCGCTCCATGCGCGCGTCATCAACAGGAAGACGCCAGGTCTTGCTCAGTGCGGACGGGATGACCATGCGGTAGTCATGGCCACCTTCAGCGAAAGTTCCAGGCGTGGGCACAAGGGCATTCATCATGTCTAAAAAAGTCATGAGGAATGTGGTAAATGGAACCCACGTTGTACCGGTGGGCGTGCCCAGGGGGCGAATGTGCTGTGGTCCGAGCCAATCCGGCCTTCGCCACAAAACTTGTGAGCCAAACTTGGGAATCGGATCGTCGCCATTCATCAAAAGCAGGAAGCGAACCTTCTCCTGCTCAGCGGCGGGCAGCTCGTTCCAGTCCTTGAGGTTTCGAGGCAGATAGATATTGCCCGGCCCAACTTCAGGGGCTTGAGCGATGGTCCGTGTGCCCCACAGTTGCTTGCGCCACTTGGTTGCAGAGGGAGTGCCAATCCAGAGTGCAGCCTCTAGGCCAGTGCCCTGTAGTCCCATGTTGCCCAGTCCCGTGAACATTTCCTCACTGACCTGAGACCCGAGACTTTCACCGAAGAGGAAGAAGCGAGGACGCTTGTTCTCGGGCATGGCCAAGAGACGTTCAACGATTCCATGGACCACCATGCGTGTCTGTTCGGTACCTTCATCTACTCGCGTGAGGGACAGAGCGGACGGTAGCACCGAATACTGAATCGCCGCGGAAGCGCAATCGCCACCCATGAGGTACTCGAATGTCTCGTTGGCAACGTAATTAACGTAACCCGAACCGGTGGGCGAGAACAAAGCGAATGCTTTTCGGTTCAATGCACCGGTTCGGTCGATCTCATTGAGCAAAACCTGAGCACGTTGTTCATCACTTGAGGCGATTTCAAGTGAGCCATAAACACGAATGGGTTGCATGGCGTTATTAATTTGCATGATGCTGTTTATGGTCTCGGGCCTCAGCGCCATGCTCAACCAACGCGCGCCTTCACGGGTTTGTTTATTCCATGGCAATCCCGAGGCGGGTGATCCTGTGATCTCAGGAGCCTCCGGTGGTGTCATTAGACCTGGCTCAATACCTCCACCACCCTTGCTGAGCAAAGTGTCGACCTGACTTACCGCAAACCAACCGGCGCCCGCGAAAATTGAAAGGCTAGTCATTCGGCCGAGGGCTCTGTGATCCTGCGGCTGGCCACCCAACACGATGCTTGCTCCGTGCGCGAGCGCGTTGGTCAAAGCCGACTCCGCATAGGAGAGTCCAAGAGTCGTGGCAGCAACGCCAACGCCAATTCCTGCCGCCTTCGCGGGGGTGACCTCGCGGGCCTGGTCTTCAAAGAAGTACTTGCCACCCACTTCGATCGCACCTTCCACATTGCCATAGGTGGCCGAACCAGGCAGCGATCTCCAGGGCTGAGTAGAAGCCCAGGCTGCAGCCCCCACGGCTACGGCAGCGATTATTTGCTTGCGACCTGGACCCGCGTTGAAATTCTTATTCGTTGCTGTTGCGAGTGCGCTGGCGCCCGCGGTGGTGACCATTCCGTGTGCCACAAGTCGTCCAATGGCTCGGATGTCTGGCTCATGCTCGCGCCACTTGAGTGCGTATGCAGCTCCCAATCCAGCTGCTGCTGATGCGCCTGCAACCACGAGTCGTGACGTGGCGGAGGGCTCGTCTGTCCGACCGAGACGCGATGCCGTAGCGGCTAACAGTGAGTCTGCAGCGCTGAAGATTTGGTAGGCGATACCCGAGGATGTCCCCGTGATAATGGCCTGATCAGTGGAACCCCTTGTCAAAAGGTTCGGCTGAAAGGACCGACCAATGGCAAATGCCGCCCCGATAATTCCTGCACTCGCTGACCTATCCATGTGGGTACCCTATCTTTGGAAGTCCGCCCAAACTTGGGAGCGGTATCTAAATATTAAGGCGCTAACCGAGCGAATCGAGATAGGCATCCAGCCTGTCTTGATCCCATTCGGCATCAAGGAATTGTGACCGCTGCTGTGAGGCTTCAATGGGGTCTCCATCGCATTCTTCCCAAGGAGATCGAGTCCAACCTGCAAGATAATCATCGGAGCTGGACTCACCCAAACGCATGGCTGCTTCGTCGATTGCCTCTTGGAACCGTTGGGGCAACTGCACCTTGGCAACTTCCTCACCAGCGCGAGCCGCAACCATGGAAGGGATTTCACGCCAATAGGTCACTTGGATTTCGGTCATTTCTCCTCTTTCTGCTTCAGGTACTTCAATGCACCACGGACTTCTGCTGATGCTTCCTCCGGGTGTTCGTCGACATAAGCACTCAACTCAGTGATCATGGATGGCGCCCAGAATGTTCGCATATGCTCACCAACCGCTTGAGCGAGATGAGCCCTGTCGGGGATGTTGCGAGCTATCTGTTCAGCCATTTTGATCAATGATTGAGCATCGTGAATGCTCACACTTTCACCGCATGACTCGATGGCTGCACTTGTACCGCCGTTACCTTGTACTCAGGGCAGTTGGTGGCCCAATCTGAGTTATCAGTGGTAATCACGTTTGCCCCACTCACCGGATAATGGAAGGTAGTGAAAACTACCCCAGCCGGAACTTGATCAGTGATGCGAGCGCGCAGCTGAGTTGCACCAACTCGGCTAGAAACCTCTACCCAGGAGCCATCAGTGATCCCGCGCTCAAGGGCATCTGCCTCATGAATGTCCAAGATGTCTTCTTGATGCCACACGACGTTGTTGGTGCGGCGAGTTTGCGCTCCCACGTTGTATTGACTCAAAATTCGCCCGGTCGTCAGCAGTAGCGGGAACTTGCGTGTACTTTTTTCATCGGTTGGAACATATGGGGTGGTGATGAATTGGCCCTCACCACGGACAAATTTTTCAACATGCATGATTGGTGTTCCATCTGGCGCAATGTCATTACAGGGCCATTGCACGCTGCCCACGGAGTCAAGTTTGGCAAATGAAACTCCGGCAAACGTTGGTGTGACGGTCGCAATTTCATCCATGATCTGAGCTGCATCGGAATAATGCATGTCATAACCCATCGCTTGAGCCAAGGCGCAGGTGACTTCCCATTCCGCCATACCCGTCTGGCTCGGCATTACTGGTCGCACGCGATTAATGCGGCGTTCCGCGTTGGTAAAAGTGCCATCCTTTTCCAAGAATGATGTTCCAGGGAAGAAGACATGCGCGTATTTCGCGGTTTCATTCAGAAATAGATCTTGAACAATGACCATGTCCATGGCAGAGAGTGCAGCCGTTACATGTTCGGTGTTCGGATCAGACTGAGCAATATCCTCGCCCTGAATGTAGATCCCTCGGAACGACTTGGAAAGTGCAGCATCGAGCATATTAGGGATTCTCAATCCCGGTTCTGCACGCATGTCTGTGCCCCAGAGGCTCGCAAACAACTCCCTGGTCGAATCGTCTGACACGTGTCGATAGCCACTGAACTCATGCGGGAAGGAGCCCATGTCACATGAGCCTTGAACATTATTCTGGCCCCGCAACGGATTGACACCCACTCCTGCTCGACCAATGTTTCCCGTTGCCATGGCAAGATTCGCCATTGCCATGACCATGGTGGAACCTTGGGAATGCTCTGTCACGCCAAGGCCGTAATAGATCGCTGCATTCGGGGCGGTGGCAAAGAGATGCGCCGCAGCTCGAATCTCCTCAGCGCTGACGCCCGTTATCGATTGCAGTGTCTCGGGGCTGTTTTCAGGAAGCGAGATAAAGTCTTGCCACGCGTTGAATGAAACCATGTCGCAGCGGTCTTGGACAAACCCTTTGTCCACTAACCCCTCCGTGACAGCCACATGGCCCATGGCGTTGACTATCGCGACATTTGTTCCGGGACGAAGTTGCAAATGGTGGGCAGCCTTGATGTGCGGCGTTTCCACCAAAGCAATCTTGCGTGGATCAACCACAACCAATTGGGCGCCTTTTCTCAGTGCTTGCTTCATGCGCGAAGCAAATACCGGGTGCGCATCCGTCGGATTTGCACCGATGAGCAGAATGACGTCAGACTGCTCAACCGACTGGAAATCTTGAGTGCCTGCGCTCGTACCAAAAGTTTGCTTCAAGCCATAG
The DNA here is from genome assembly GCA_040261955.1 of Candidatus Nanopelagicales bacterium. Taxonomy (GTDB): domain Bacteria; phylum Actinomycetota; class Actinomycetes; order S36-B12; family S36-B12; genus UBA4592. The sequence continues at coordinate 1,485 of JBDQMZ010000153.1, read as the reverse complement.
CCTGTTGGGGAGTGACATACGCGAGCACAGGTGTCGACATTGTTGTTGCCGAATCCAGCCCGAACCAATTTCTGGACTACATACACTTCCTCGTTGGTGCAACGAGATGATGTAATTCCTCCAATTGCATCGATTCCGGACTCCGCTTGAATTGCTTTGAGCCCTCGAGATGCAAAATCAATTGCCTCCTGCCAGGAAACAACTTTCCAATCATGGGTGATGTGATCACGGATCATGGGCTCGGTCACGCGATCGGCATGCGAGGCATAGCCCCAGGCGAACCGACCCTTGACGCATGAGTGTCCCTCATTCGCTCCACCGTTTTTGTCAGGAACCATGCGGACAAGTTCATTGCCTCGGAGTTCAGCGATGAAAGAGCAACCCACACCACAATAGGCACAGGTTGTTTTTACTTGGCGAGTTGGAACGCCAAGTTCAATAACTGTTTTTTCCTGCAGAGTGGATGTGGGACACGCTTGAACACAAGCGCCACATGACACACACTCACTGTCAATAAATTTCAGGCCTTGGCTCGCTGAAACCTTGGAGTCAAATCCACGGCCAGAAATGGTCAAAGCAAATGTTCCTTGGATTTCATCGCACGCGCGAACGCATCGACTGCAAGCAATGCACTTTGACTCGTCAAACGAGAAATAGGGATTGGAGTCATCGGTTGGTGCGTCCAAGTGGTTATGGCCCTCATAGCCATAACGGACATCACGCAATCCAACAACGCCCGCCATGTCTTGTAATTCACAGTCACCATTGGCCGGACATGTCAGGCAATCAAGTGGATGGTCTGAGATATACAACTCCATGACGCCCTTGCGCAGCTTGTCCAATCGTGGCGACTGCGTAGTGACAGACATCCCCGACTCACACGGTGTTGTGCAGGATGCAGGTGTCCCCTTGCGCCCATCAATTTCAACCAGACACAGCCTGCACGAGCCAAATGGGTCGAGGGAATCGGTCGCACACAGCTTGGGAACACTCTTGCCCGCGAGAGCGGCGGCGCGCATGACCGATGTTCCTGACGGGATCTCGACCTGCTGGCCATCGATGGTGACCTGAACAGTCTCCTTGGAATCAACCTCGGGCGTGCCTAGGTCGGAAGTGGTGATACTCATGCCCGTTCCTTCCCTGCTGGCTCAAAGTCTGATCCGAATTTGTGGAGTGCACTCAATACAGGCAGTGGAGTCAGTCCGCCCATTGCGCACAGAGATCCATCCCTCATAACCTCACATAGATCTTCTAATAATTCAATATTTTCTGCTCTATCGTGCCCGCCAATGATCAGATCGATGACTTCAACCCCACGAGTTGAACCAATTCGACATGGTGTGCATTTGCCACAGGACTCTTCAGCACAAAATTCCATGGCGAACTTTGCCTGGCGAGACATATCGACGGTCTCATCGAAGACCACGATTCCGCCATGTCCCAGCATGCCACCAATTTCTAGTAAGGATTCATAATCTGCCGAAG
>JBDQMZ010000152.1:0-6653 GCA_040261955.1 Candidatus Nanopelagicales bacterium | reverse complement strand
GAGCGACGAAATTTTCTCGATGAAACCCTCGTTCAAAGGTTTCCTCGTTTTTCAGGTGTCAAAGCTGATTACGAAAAAGTATTGAAACAGAGAAATGCGCTACTGCGATCACCCAACAAAGAAAACATTGAAAGCACCCTTGAAGTCTGGGATGACCAACTAATCAAATTGGGAACCGAGATTATTTTCCATAGAGTTCAATTAATCAATGATCTCCGACCATTTTTCATAGATAGATATCACACAATAAGTGGTGGGCAACAAGCAGTGAGTTCATCGAATGTTGGTTTGGAGTATCAGTCGAAATTCATGAGCTCAGTAGATCTAGCGCCACTTGAGATAACCAACGAGTTCAAGGACGCACTAAGCACCAGACGTCGCGATGAGTTGATCCGAGGAGTAACACTTGTTGGACCCCACCGAGATGAACTACTACTAACCCTCGGCGAGCTGCCCATTAAGGGTTTTGCCTCTCACGGGGAATCGTGGTCGGCATCACTTGCGTTGAGACTGGCAAGTGCCGATGTCTTACGAGCTGACGGTGTTGAGCCAATCATGATTCTTGACGATGTCTTTGCCGAATTGGACACCATGCGTCGAGAGACTTTGGTTGAGTTGGTTCGTGATGCTCCACAAGTTTTTATTACGGCTGCTGTTGAGGGGGATATTCCATTGTCCATCGGTGGCGTGACCTCGTGTGTTTCACTGGGTTCGGTCCAGCCGGCACATCCAGATGAGCAGGTCGACTCCCATGACTGATTCGGATCAACCGGATCAACCGGATCAACCGGATCAGCCGGATCAGCCGGATCAGCCGGATCAACAGGGTGGAATCACACCCGAGGAAAGCAACGCAGCGGCAGAGAGGGCACTACGGCGTGCCACTCGAGGGGGTCCGACTCGATCAGCAAAGAAGTCCTCGAGGTCAGGGCGGGATCCAGAACTCATTGGCAGTGCGATCGATAAATTGGTGGTCGAACAGGGGTGGCAGCGCGATAATGCCATCGCGACATTGACCAACTCTTGGGCTGAGATCGTGGGTCCTGATGTTGCTTCCCACTGCGTCCCGAGAGAATTTAATGAGGGAACCCTCAAAATTGAGGCCGAATCGACAGCCTGGGCCACTCAACTCAAACTCTTACAAAGCACGATTCTGGCCAAAATCGCCACAGCTATTGGCGATGGCATTGTGCGGAAAATAGTCATTTCAGGGCCGCAAGCGCCGTCATGGAACAAGGGAGCCTGGACGGTGCAAGGTCGTGGTCCACGTGACACCTACGGCTAGTCTCCAAAGCTCAACTCGCTTCAACCAGAAATGCCAGTTCAGTCCAATATCCACAAAGGGTGAATATGGCCCCTGAAACGGTTTTTGTGAGATTTTCACTTATATTTCGTACCCCTGTATATGAATAGGGGGTCACAAGTCGTACTTATGCCCAAAACCCCTGTTTTGGACTAGGTACTACCTCAAGGAAGGGGTAGACTGACACCCAGTTTATGTGTGATTGCCCAGGCTTCATAACGCCTGTGCGGAACACCCCTTAAAAGGAGGCTCGCCAGTGTCGTATGACGCCAGTGCGATTACCGTGCTCGAAGGCCTGGATGCTGTTCGTAAGCGTCCTGGAATGTACATCGGCTCAACAGGTGAGCGAGGTCTGCATCACCTGGTCTATGAAGTCGTGGACAACTCGGTCGATGAAGCCCTGGCCGGATATGCCACCGACATTCAAGTGACAATCCAGGCTGATGGCGGAGTGCGTGTCACCGATGATGGTCGCGGTATTCCGGTTGACGAGCATCCAGTGGAAAAGAAGCCTGCCGTTGAGGTTGTACTCACCGTTCTGCACGCTGGTGGAAAATTTGGTGGAGCTGGTTACTCCGTTTCAGGTGGTCTCCATGGAGTCGGCATCTCGGTGGTCAATGCGCTGTCCACAGATTTACACGTTGAAATTCATCTCGGTGGATTTGTATACCGCCAGAGTTACAAGCACGGTGTTCCTGTTGCCCCACTCGAAAAAGGGGAGAAAACGGATAGAACGGGTACCACCGTCACTTTTTATGCTGACCCCAATATCTTCGAAACAACTGAATTTGATTTCACCACATTGGCGCGGCGTTTCCAGGAAATGGCATTTCTCAATCGTGGTTTGAAGCTGGAGTTGACCGACGAGCGAGCCACTGCCGTTGAGGTTGTTGAAACAGAAGATTCAGTTGAAGAAAAGGAAGTCCTCCGTCACGTTAGTTACAAATACGACGGTGGCATCTCTGACTTTGTAAAACACATCAATGCCAGCAAAGGTATTGCTAACCCGACAGTGATTGATCTGTCAACTGAGAATGAGGATAAAACCCTCAGCGCTGAAATAGCCATGCAGTGGAATAACACTTATGCGGAATCGGTGTACACGTTCGCTAACACGATCAATACAACAGAGGGTGGAACCCATGAAGAGGGTTTCCGCACAGCACTTACCTCATTGGTCAACAAGTTCTCCCGTGAATGGAACATCCTTAAAGAGAAAGACACCAATCTTTCTGGCGAGGACATCCGCGAGGGTCTCACAGCGATTGTCAGTGTGAAACTCTCTGAGCCGCAGTTCGAAGGTCAAACAAAAACAAAACTTGGTAACACGGAAATGAAAGCCTTCGTTCAAAAAGTTGTCAATGATCAACTTGGTGCCTGGTTTGAACAAAACCCGGCCGAGGGTAAAGAGATTGCGCGTAAGGCAGTCAACGCTGCAACTGCTCGAATTGCAGCTCGCAAAGCTCGCGACTTAGCCCGTAACCGAAAGGGCCTCCTTGGCGGAGCGGGTATGCCGGGCAAGTTGATCGACTGCTCTAGCCGTGAGCCAGAAGAGTGTGAAGTTTTTATTGTTGAGGGCGATAGCGCCGGCGGTTCGGCGCGTCAAGGCCGGGACCCACGCACCCAAGCAATCTTGCCAATTCGCGGAAAGATCCTTAACGTCGAGAAAGCACGAATAGATAAAGTTCTGCAAAACACTGAGGTCCAGGCACTCATTTCCGCCTTTGGAACCGGTGTGCAAGAAGAATTTGACATCAACAGATTGCGTTACCACAAAGTTGTCCTCATGGCTGACGCTGATGTTGATGGACAACACATTCGCACATTGCTTTTGACTTTGCTATTCCGATTCATGCGACCACTTGTTGAACAGGGTTATGTTTATTTGGCTCAACCACCGCTCTACAAAATTAAGTGGTCGCGTGAAGTTGCAGACTTTGCTTACACAGAACGCGAAAAAGATGCACTCATCGAGGCGGGTCTGGCCGCGGGTCGCAGACTCCCCAAAGAAGAAGCATTGCAGCGTTACAAAGGTCTCGGTGAAATGAATGCTGATGAACTCTGGGAAACAACAATGAACCCAGCAGACCGTGTACTGCTGCAGGTGACCTTGGATGATGCAGCCCAAGCGGATGAAATGTTTAGCGTTCTCATGGGTGAGGACGTTGAATCACGCCGAAACTTTATTCAGCAAAATGCCCGCGACGTTCGATTCCTTGACATTTAACTCTTAACCCAACAATTTTACGGAGACCTCAGTGGCAGATGACAGTGAAGTAGAAGTGATCAGTAGTCATGGGCGCATTGATCCCGTTGACTTACAAACAGAAATGCAACGCTCCTACCTCGATTATTCCATGTCCGTCATCGTCTCGCGTGCACTGCCTGATGTGCGTGACGGACTCAAGCCAGTTCACCGTCGAGTGCTCTATGCAATGTATGACGGTGGTTACCGTCCGGACCGCAACTTTTCCAAGAGCGCCCGTGTCGTGGGTGACGTCATGGGCAATTACCACCCTCACGGTGACAGTGCGATCTATGACGCTCTAGTGCGACTGGCACAGCCATGGTCACTGCGATATCCATTGGTGCAAGGTCAAGGAAACTTCGGCTCACCCGGAAACGATCCCCCCGCTGCCCAGCGTTACACCGAGTGCCGCATGGCGCCTCTCGCCATGGAAATGGTCCGAGATATCGATGAAGACACCGTTGACTTTCAACCGAACTATGACGGCCGCACACTTGAGCCATCAGTACTTCCGAGTCGGTTTCCAAACCTGCTGGTGAATGGTGCATCAGGTATCGCGGTCGGTATGGCCACGAATATCCCGCCCCATAACTTGCGCGAGATAGCAGCGGCCGCTCAGTGGCTACTTGCTAACCCTGAATCAAGCACCGAAGAACGACAAAGCGCCATGATGGATTTGGTCAAAGGACCTGACTTTCCAACCGGTGCGTTGATCGTTGGTCGTAAGGGCATCGAAGATGCCCAGCGCACAGGTCGCGGCTCCATCACCATGCGCGCTGTCGTTGAAGTTGATGAGGACAAGCGCGGCAAGCAGATCCTTGTTGTCACCCAGTTGCCATATCAAGTCAACCCAGACAACCTCTTGCTTCGCATTGCTGAACTTGTGGGTGACGGAAAACTCACGGGTATCTCTGATGTCCGCGATGACTCCTCATCTCGCACAGGTATGCGTCTGATCATTGAGCTAAAGCGTGATGCGGTGGCTCAAGTTGTGTTGAACCAGTTGTACAAGCACACACAACTACAGGACAACTTCGGTGCAAATATGTTGGCACTCGTTGATGGAGTTCCACGGACTCTGAGCCTGGAAGCTTTCCTGTCCCACTGGGTAGCACATCAAATTGAGGTGATTCAACGCCGGACTCGTTATCGTCTGCGCAAGGCAGAGGAACGCGCGCATATTTTGCGCGGTTACCTCAAAGCCCTTGATGCCCTCGATGAAGTCATTGCACTCATTAGGGCAAGTGCAACGGTCGATGACGCTCGCACGGGACTGATAAATCTCCTTGAGATAGATGAGATTCAAGCAACTGCGATTCTTGACATGCAGTTGCGTCGGCTTGCCGCTCTGGAACGTCAAAAGATCATTGATGAATATGAAGATCTGATGACAAAGATCGCTGACTTCAACGATATTTTGTCGAACCCAACTCGTCAGCGTCAGATTGTCAGTGATGAATTGACTGATATCTCGGATAAGTTCGGCGATGATCGTCGCAGTGATTTCGTTGCCTGGGACGGTGACGTCACCGATGAGGATCTGATCGCTGAAGAGGACGTTGTTGTCACAATTACCTCCGGTGGCTACGCCAAGCGGACCAAGAGTGAGTTGTACCGGGCTCAACGCCGTGGTGGTCGGGGAGTCAAGGGTGCAGCACTACGCCAAGACGATGTCGTCGAGCACATGTTCGTCAGCACCACACATCACTGGATCCTGTTCTTTACCAACCTTGGTCGGGTCTACCGCGCCAAGGCGTACCAGTTGCCTGAGGCAGGCCGGGATGCACGTGGCCAGCATGTGGCAAATCTTTTGGCGTTCCAACCAGATGAAACCATCGCTCAGGTTTTGGCTATTCCAAACTATGAAGCCAGCGATTATCTAGTGTTGGCAACCAAAGAAGGAATGGTCAAGAAAACCAAGCTCAGTGAGTACGACACCAATCGCCAAGGCGGCATCATCGCGATCAACCTCCATGATGGCGATGAACTCATTGGTGCTGGCCTGGTCTCTGAGTCCGATGACCTGCTTCTCGTATCACGCAAGGGTTTGTCTGCTCGGTTTAGTGCGAACGATTCAACTCTCCGTTCAACAGGGCGTGCAACTGGTGGTGTGATTGGCATGCGCTTCCGCGCTAATGACTCCTTACTGTCCATGGACATTGTCACCCCTGATAGTTACGTGGTGACCATCACTGATGGTGGTTTTGCCAAACGGACATCGATTGACGAGTGGCAAGCAAAAGGCCGCGGAATCAAGGGCGTCCGTGCCATGAAACTGCCAGAAGAGCGTGGTGAATTAGTGGGCGCCATGGTGTGCTCGGACACCGACCAGATCTTTGCCATTGCTTCTAATGGTGTGGTCATTCGAACCCGTGTCGACGAGATCCGTGCATCAGGCCGCGACACCATGGGTGTTCGCATGATGAGACTCGGTGAGGACACCAGTGTTGTTGCCGTTGCTCGCGGTGGTGAAGCCGATGAAGACGAGCCGGTTGAGGGTGAAGTTGTTGACGGCGAGGTAATCGAAGGTGACGCAGCTGCCATCGAGGTTAATGCAGCCACTGAAACAGACGCTAAGGAGTCTGCTGAGTGAGCACATCTTCGCGGAAGGCCCGCCTTTATGTGACCAGGTTTGACCCCTGGTCAGTGACAAAGGCGGCCTTTCTACTGTCCTTGGCCATTGCGATCGTGTTGGTGGTTGCGGTGTCAGTGGTCTGGTCGGTGCTTGACCGAACGGGTGTCATCGCATCCCTTTCCGGGACTGTGAGCGATGTCGTGGGCAGCACAAGTGGCTTGGACCTGGTCACAACACTGGGGTTTAGCCAGGTCATTGGTGCCACGCTTGTTGTTGCATCCGTGGAAATCGTGCTTGTTTCTGCACTCGCCGGGCTTTTCACGGTCATGTATAACCTGACCGTAGGCATCACAGGGGGAGTTGAAGTAGTCCTCAGTGAGGATGTTTAGGTCCTACTGTGTAGGCTCAGCCTGCTAATTCGGGCCCATAGCTCAGCTTGGTTAGAGCGCTTCCCTGATAAGGAAGAGGTCGATGGTTCAAGTCCATCTGGGCCCACTCAATTCTTGACCCGCTCTTACCTGTTAGCG
>JBDQMZ010000151.1:0-6990 GCA_040261955.1 Candidatus Nanopelagicales bacterium | reverse complement strand
GTTTGAGAATTACCCGTCATGTGACCCGTGCTCACTAAACCTCATGAAGTGCCACATCAGGCCGGGTCTGACTCCGGGTCTGACTCCGGGCTCGTTTTTGTTGCCACAGCAATGCGAGACGCCAATTCCGCATTTCGAACAATGATATTGGCGTTGACCACCAAACTCTGCCCATGCGTTGTTCGGTGGAAGAAGTCGAGAAGAAATGGAGTGACCGCCTTGCCCGTGATGTTTCGACTCTGAGCGAGTGCCAAACCCTCGGTCAGTACTCGATCATGAAGATCGGGATCCAATTGTTGGTCGTTGGGCAGGGGATTGGCCACGATAAGTCCGGTTGAGACATTGAGTTTCCTGCGAGCATTCATAACGGCTGCAATATCTGAAGGATCCGAGAGGTACCAATCAAGGGTGAAACCGGAATCAGTGAGGTAGAAGCCGGGGAATTGTTCCGAACCGTACCCAACTACTCCGATACTGAGTGTTTCCAGTCGTTCGAGCGTCGCACCGACATCGAGAATAGATTTGACGCCAGAACAGACCACTGTCATGGGTATTGAACCGAGGGCCGTTAGATCGGCTGATTCATCCCAACTGTCACGCGCTTGACGGTGGACCCCACCCAAGCCTCCGGTGGCGAACACTTCAATCCCCGCCAAATGGGCCAGGTGACTCGTGGCTGCGACGGTGGTGGCGGCATAGCCTCGTCGGGCGCTGACAATGCCGAGATCCCGGATACTTGCCTTGGATACGTCATCACGGGTGGCGATTTCAGTTATTTGATCAGATGTAAGACCAATGTGCACGACGCCATTAAGCACCGCAATCGTTGCTGGAATTGCTCCGCGGGAGCGGACAATGTCCTCTACCTCGTTCGCGACTCGAATATTCTCGGGTCGCGGCAATCCATGACTAATGATTGTTGATTCAAGGGCGACTACGGCTTTCCCAGAGTCAATGGCTTCTTGGACATCGGGGTGAACGTGAAAGAAGTCTGGATCTATGGCTGAAGAGGTCACGAAACGACATTAGCCGTAGACTCAACCACAATGAAATCCGGTCTCCTTGAGGATCAGCTCCGATCTGATCTCGAACGCAATGGGTACTATCCCCAACTCGTATTTGACGCCCTCGCCACGGCACTAGGGGAAGAATCCCTTGGATCATTCGTTGTTCACCACGAGGCCGCCTTCGATCGCGATGAGTTACGTCGACACATGACCGTTTTAGCGCTCACTGCTACTCGCCTCTTAGTGAGCCACACAGACGAGCACAGCCACGAGGGCATGCCATTCGCTTCAAGTTCGACCGAAGGAGTCCGTCTCGAGAAAGTTGATTCGGTGGTTGTCACCCGAGTTGTCCGTGACCCCGCCAATGTCAAGGACTCAACTGGAACCACTGAAGTCGTTGTCACCATTGGATGGGGGGCCGTGAGCCGCATCGAACTCGAGCCTGCAAGCTGCGGTGATCCGTCCTGCGACGCAGATCATGGCTACACGGGCACGTCAAGTAACGACGATTTCTCCATCCGGGTTTCCGAGGCAGCAGACGGAAATGACGTGGTGGAGCAGGTTCTAGCCTTTGCCGCGGCGCTGTCACATGCGACAGCCTCACGATTGCGTTGAGAACCGCTACAAAACGGCCCCTTACCAATGAATGAAATTAACCCGCCATCGCTGAAAGACGTTCTGCCGTCAGCCGCAAATGCACTCGGCCACGCCCTCACCGAATCACAGTTCCTGCCAATTCCACCGTCGAGACATGTAGTAGTCATCCTCATCGATGGACTGGGCGAAATCTCCCTGAATAGGCACCTGAAGGCAGCGGCTGTGTTCGAATCGTCTTACAAATTGCAACTTCAAACCGAGTTTCCAAGTACAACCCCGGTTGCCCTCGGATCCTTAGGCACAGGATTACCACCCGGTGCCCACGGCTTTGTGGGCGCGAGTTTTTGGCTCCCTGATGCAGAAACCATGTTGTCTCCGCTCAAATGGGGCTCAGAGCCACATCCTATTTCCATGGCGCCTGAGCCAACAATCTTCGAGCTCGCTGAGGCGTCAGGTATTTCAACAGCAACTATTGGAAAAATGAAGCACATCAACTCAGGCATGACCCGCTCGGTCCTCCGAGGGAGTCAGTACCTCGCTGCTGAGAACCTAGAAGAGATGAAAGTAGGCATTGGGCAACGGTTGAGGGATTCGCGATTGAACAATCAAAGTGGACTCACCTACGCGTACTGGCCGGAACTTGATCGCGTGGGGCATGTTCATGGCCCTGAGTCGAGTGAATGGATCGCAGAGCTCCAAAGAGTGGCGGCATTTGTTGAATCCATTGCTAGTGACCTGGCGTCCGATGAATCCTGTGTTGTGGTGTCTGATCACGGCATGGTTGCCTGCCCACCGGAGAGTCGAATTTCTATCGACAGCCATCCGGGCCTCTTGGCGGGTGTTCGCCACATTGGGGGTGAACCGCGCATGAGACACGTCTATGTTGTGCAGGGAGCGGAACAAGACGTTGCCCATGCCTGGAAAGCTGAGGCGGGGGAGCGTGCCATGATCCTCGAGCGTGACGAGGCGATTGATCAAGGTCTTTTCCGGGTGTCAGATAGTGAAATTAAGGAGCGTATCGGAAATCTCGTGGTGATCTCATTGGGCGACACCATGTTCACTAGTTCAACCGATCCTCGGACCTCATCGTTATTGGGTCAACATGGGTCATTGTCTCCTGAGGAAATGCAAATCCCATTCAGGGTCTTCTCGGGTAGTGGGGCGTGATGCAGCACTTGATCCGTTGCCGTGAAAGTATTGCGTCGTGTCCGAATTAGTCTTTTACGCAGGAACTATGGACTGTGGCAAATCGACTCTTGCACTCCAAATGGATCACAACCATGCCACTCGCGGACGGTCAGGCGTGGTGTTCACTCGATTGGATCGAGCGGGCAGTTCCGTATTGTCCAGCAGATTGGGCCTTGAAGTACCTGCAGTTGAAGTTGACCAGGATCTCAATATTCGCAGGTATGTTGTGGACAGGCTCTCCAGTGGTCACCGAATTGATTATCTCATTTGCGATGAAGCCCAGTTCTACACCGAAGAACAGATCGAGCAAATTGCGCAGTTAGTGGACGAGCTAGCCATTGATGCCTATGCGTTTGGCATTCTTACTGATTTTCGAACTCGGCTTTTTCCTGGCTCGGCTCGATTAGTCGAGTTGGCAGATCGCGTTCAGTATTTGCAAGTGGAGGCGTTGTGTTGGTGTGGGGCAAGGGCACTTCATAATGCGAGAACTATCTCCGGAGAAATAACAGTTGACGGAGATCAGGTTTTAGTGGGGGATGTCAACAGCGCAGACGCTGTGGCCTACGAGGTTTTGTGTCGTCGACACTATCGAGCGCGGTTGACCGCTAAGAACGCCAAGAGCGCTCACATTTCAAGTCAGCCGCTCCCGTTCACATCAGAAGGCGAAAATCGTTCGTAACTTGGTCGCTGTTGCTGTACACAGTTGACTAATTGTCATCCTTGGGTCCACCGAAAAGGATTTCATCCCAACTAGGAACCTTGGCCCTACCCCGCTTGGATTTTTTGGGCAGAGGGGGTTGAGGCTTTGACGCTTCTTTCGGGTGTTCTTGGGTTATCAAGAGCGAATCATCGTTGTCCATGGAATCAACGTCGTTGACGTTCTCAGATTGAATGTCCACGTCCAGCGCAGGTACCGCTTTGAGGTAGGCGTGAGAATTCTCGGACTGATCCAAGGGCAACTCGACGGCACTTGTTTCTAGAATAATCGTGTCGTTGAGACCACTCTGTGGGGCTTCGGCAGGCGAGTCAGATGCCGCTTGATTGACGATGCGAACCGGCTCGACACCCATCCAGGCCCGAGCTTCGTCGTTGGCAGGGTGGACGGAATTGCCGGCTGGTTCAAAGACCCATTGTGCAATTTGATTGCCGGCCTGTGCGGTCACAAGCCATTGGCCGTCAAAAAAAGTGCTATCCCAGAAAATGTCTTGGGTATTCAACGTGGACTCAATGACCTCTTGCAGTGTTGCACCGCCCCGAGAAGCTCTGACCTGAGCTTTCTGGGCACGCTCGGCAACATAAGCCCGTTCGCCTAGAGGCGGTTCGGCATATCGTGCGACTTTATCCAGTGGCCAGCCGGTTGACGCTGCCACCATCTCTGGGGTTTCTCCTGCGCGCACGCGGAATTGAATCTCGCGTGGGCTGAGCGTGTCCAGAACGGTCTCCTTTAACAACTGATGCAATCTGCCTGCATAAACCTATCGTGGTGGACATCTTAGGGCTATTGCTCATGTGTTGTGAGCATCTGGACCGCATTGTGCCCGACTAGATCGGGTCGTCAACAAATCCACTGGGTGCAGGGCCCGGAATGAGGTCGGAATTGAGGGCTAAACCTGGCTGGGGAAGCGGACGATTGCGACTCCCGGCTTTCCAGCGCCCTTGGGCGAACACCGAAACGCCCAGAGTTAAACACGCTCCCGCTACACCCAAACAAAAAGCCTCGGGGGTGCCGAAACGGTCCACGAGGATGCCGCCGAATGATGCACCCGCAGCGAAGCCGAGGGCCAAACCTGAATTTACCCAGGTGAGCCCCTGAGTGAGTAAAGCGGCGGGCACGAGCCTTTCGGCGAGCGAAAATGTACTGATAAGGGTTGGTGCAATGGCGAAGCCGGACAAGAAGGCGCCGAGCATGAGCCAATTTACATTGGCGATGAACGGCATGGGTATGGCAATGACAACCATTGCCAGGGCGGTGAATCGCACCTGTCGAGGCAGGGGCATTCGAAGGTGACGCGATCCGTAGATGATGCCACCAATCATCGACCCAACGGCCCACAGAGCCAATGTGACTCCGGCCAACTCCGGCATACCGGTATTTTTTGTGAAGGCGACAATGGCGACATCGAAGCTGCCAAAAAGAATCCCAATCCCAAGACTGGCGGTAACCAGGAGAGTGAGTCCTTGGTGTCTGAGGGGGTTCTTGGAATAGGACTGCTCGGAATGGTCCACATGAACAGGGGGTATGGACCTTGTCAAACTTGCCAGTGCAAAACCACCGATCAATGCCAATGCACCTGCAACTAGGACGGGACTGGGTAAGCCCACGTTAAAGGCTAGGAACGCCGCCAGCAGGGGACCAATTGCGAAAACCAGTTCATCGAAAATACTTTCCAGAGCGAATGCACTTCTCAGTGAATCAGTGTCATTCCGAGTGGCATACACCCAACGCGCGCGGACAAAGGAACCAAAGGAAGGAAATGAGGCGCCCGCAATGATTATCAAGGCCATCTGTACCCAACGCACGGTGTCAACTTGGACGGCAAAAACAAAAGTGACTAGTGAAACGGCAAAAATTATCGGGAGCGGTATCAACACTGCTCGTTGTCCGAATTTGTCTGCTAAGCGGCTTGTAAACAGCGCAGCAACCGCAGAAGTAGTGGCAAAGAGGGCCTGAAGCAGGCCAGCGTAAGCATAAGAATTTGTGGTATTGCTGATGTACAAAAGAGTGCCAATGCCAACGATCCCCAAGGACAATCGAGCGATGAACCCCGCCGCTGAAAATGCAATGGCCCCGGGCAGACGCAAGACCGCGGCATAAGCTGCGAATGGATTACTGGCCATGATTCGGCAAAGGTACCCGTGTCAGTGCTCGAGTCGATTCTCCGGTGCTCATCGGTGGGGATCCACCATGGCAGAGTAAGGACATGACTCCGAATCCAGGTGCCAATGCGCCCGACAATGTTCAAGCCTTACTTGATTCGGATAAGCGCCTGCAGCTTGCCTGGAATTGTGGTCGCGAGGCAGCGAATTTCCTGCATACCGCAAGGCCCGCGAATTTGGTTATTGAGACTAAATCAACTAGTTCGGATCTGGTTAGCGCCATGGATAAAGGCGCTGAGGAGATAATCGTGTCGGCAATCCGTTCGCACTTTCCTGAAGACGGAATACTCGGCGAAGAAGGAACGAGTCTGGATTCGAGCAATGGTGTCCGATGGATCATCGACCCACTAGACGGAACGGTGAACTACTTATTTGGCATCCCGCTGTGGGGCGTGTCCATCGCCGTCGAATTTGAAGGCCTCGTCAAATTGGGTGTAATTGTGTTGCCTACCCAAGGTGAGGTTTATGTGGCCAGCCACAATCAAGGGTCGTGGAAAGTGTCCTACGACAACACCGCGTTGTCGATCTCTGGAGAACAACCTGCACTGGCGCCAACAAGTCAGACTCGGCTCCGCGTTAGACCAACGACTGCTTTTGCCCGAGCGCTTATTTCGACAGGATTCGGTTACGACGCGGGGCGCCGCGAAGCCCAAGCGCAACTTTTGGTCGGAGTACTCCCACAGTTTGCTGACATCCGCCGAAGTGGGTGCGCCGTGGTCGATTTTTGTTGGTTGGCCTCTGGTGTCACGGACGGGTATTACGAGTATGGGCTTAATGCCTGGGACTACGCGGCGGGAGCCTTGCTTGTAACGGAGGCGGGAGGGATTGTTCAAGGATTAGCAGACGCAGACTTCAGCCAGTTCCTAGTCGCATCGACACCGATGATTTTTGATGAATTGAGAGCCGTGTTACAAGAGGGTGGTGCGCAGAAGGTTCTAGATTTCTAATTGTGTAGGGCTTGAACGGTCATCGGTGACTAATCCAGGCGCTTCAGATCTGCTCGATACCAGTGTGAATTTCGAACATAGATCTGAGCCGAATGTTGAACATCGTCAATGCTCACAACATCAGGCGTAACAACCGCAGGCACTCCAAGCGCGCGAGCATGAGGAGGAACAGTCTTATTGTTGCCAACCAAGGCTTGGGCACCGACCAGCGAGATCGGTCCAACAATTGCATTGTGGAGTACGACAGCGTGCGAGCCGATCAACGAATCATCGTGAATAGTGCACCCTTCGAGGTGCACCCCATGTCCGATAACGCATCGATCGCCGATGACGGTGTCAAGCGTGCTTGTGCAATGAACAACTGTTCCATCCTG
>JBDQMZ010000150.1:0-9984 GCA_040261955.1 Candidatus Nanopelagicales bacterium | reverse complement strand
GGTCATCGACAATTTCATCGGCGTAACGGGCAAATCCATAGAGGGCGTGCACGTATGGTCGTTTGCCGGGTGGCAGAAGAAGTGTTGCTAGGTAATAAGTTTTACCGTGCTTGGCGTTGAGTTCACGGCAGACTTCGTAGGAGGCAATGAGATCAGGGTCGGTGATCCCTGCTTGTTCATAATCCTTGCGGTGGCTCAACGGATGGCCCGCGAACGGTAGTTGTGGTCCTTGCCTGTGACCCGCTCAGCAGCCAGACGGCCCGAAATCAACACCATGGGAACACCGACACCTGGTTGGGTTCCTGAACCCGTGAACACGACATTCTCGCCCCACATGTTCCCGGGGCGAAACGGTCCGGTCTGGCCAAAGGAATGTGCCGCAGCGAATGGTGCGCCACGCTCCATACCTCTGTCAGACCAGTCCAAGGGTGTTGTGACATCGAGGACTTCGATTGAATCACTCAGGCCGACGTAGCCACGCTCTTCAAGTACACGCAGGCATTCTTCGCGGTAACGGGGCTCAATCGCTTTCCAGTCAATGGGGGCATCAAGGTTGGGTGTTGGGAAGAGAATGTAATAGAGCTCTTTACCCTCGGGTGCCAAGCTCGGATCCGAGTAACTTGGATTGGTCACCAAGATGCTGGGGTCGCTCATGAGTTGTTTTTTATCGATGAGCTCGGTGAAAACGTTCTTCCAGGATTTTCCAAAGTGAATATTGTGATGCGCGATCTTTGAATATTTTTGGGTTGACCCAGCCAACATGAGGTAGCAGGAAGGGGAGTAGTTCAGGCGCTTGACCGACCATGGTTCTGTGCCAAGAAGTTCTTTGTATGCCACGGGCAGATCAGGGTTGAGAACAACGACATCAGCAGAGATGAATTCACCATCAGAGGTGAGAACACCGGTTGCACGCCCATTGCTGTGCACAACTGATTCAACGGTCGTGTTGTATTTGAAGTTCACTCCATGCTTTTCTGCCGCCGCTGCCATGGCTTTGGGCACGGAATGCATCCCGCCACGTGGGAAGAACACGCCGGCGACTGAATCCATGTAGGCGATCACTGCATAGATGGCGAGCGCGTCGTATGGAGACAAACCGGCATACATGGCTTGGAATGAGTAGATGCGCTCAGTGCGCGGATCTGTCATGTACTCGCGCACCTTTGGAGCTAATTTGCGGAATCCACCAATGGCAACAAGTTTGGCCAAGTCCGGTGTGAGCAAATCAAGTGGTGAGTCAATATTGCGGTCAATGAAGTCTTTCATTTCATATTGATAAAGTTTGGAAACAAAGTCAACGTATTTTTCAAATCCTGCTGCTTCTTTGTCACCGATTACCTGACTGATCTCTTGTGACATTTCCTTCACGTCACTGTGCACGTTAAGCACTGAACCGTCGGGATAGAAAGCTCGATAGAGGGGAGAGACCGGGTCAAGGGTCAACCAATCTTCCATGGTCTCGCCGATGCAATCGAAACAGTCAGCGATCAAGTCAGGCATCGTGAGAACCGTTGGGCCTGTGTCTGCGTGGTAGGTGCCGGTGGGGCCTTGCATCTCAATGCGCCCGGCGCGGCCTCCGGGAATTGCTTCACGTTCAATGACGGTCACGGTTCGTCCAGCGCCGGCCAGGCGCATTGCGGCTGAGAGGCCCGCAAGACCAGCGCCGACGACGACGACGTTCTCCGTTGGTCCCGTTACCGTGCGCGGGGCGGGCAGGAGTCGATTCAATGCATTCGTTGCTATTCCCACAATCACACTTTCCTCTTGGTGGCGGCATATGCCAGGTTTGTTAGTACTTCTTTGGCCCCTACTTCGAGGTCGGCCGTGTTCAATGATTCAATCGATTGATCAAGGAGCTCACCGATCAAGTTTTCGGTGTAGTCGAGTGCCCCGGTGCTTTCGATGACCTCGCGGAGGGTGCTGACACCATCAAGGTTGAGGTGTTCATCGCCCAACTTCTCACGCAGTTCTTTGAGTTGAGTTTCATTCGCACGTTCGGTCGCTATTGCGATGAGAACGGTGCGCTTGCCTTCGCGCAAGTCATCGCCTGCAGGCTTGCCGGTGACTTCTGGGTCTCCAAAGACTCCGAGGATGTCGTCGCGGAGCTGGAATGCTTCACCCAAGGGCAGGCCGTAACCAGAATAAGCCTCGAAAACACTCTGTGGTGCTTGGGCGATTGCCGCGCCAATGTGTAACGGTCGCTCAATGGTGTATTTGGCGCTCTTGTAGCGAACAACTCGGAGTGCTCGCTCAATGGAGCCTCCGCCACGCGCCTGTTCCAATAGATCCAAATACTGCCCGGCCATGAGTTCTGTGCGCATCTCGTTGTACACGGCTTTAGCCCGGCTCAAGCTTTCCTGCGGCAGCGGAGAGGTCAGGAGCAGTTCATCAGCCCAGGACAAGCACAAATCACCCAGAAGTATTGCGGCGCCTTCACCGAAACGGTCTGATCCACCAGCCCATTGGTTGCCACGATGCATGGAAGCAAATTGGCGGTGGGCCGCGGGTAGGCCTCGTCGAGTATCAGAGCCGTCCATGACGTCATCGTGAATGAGGGCGCACGCCTGTAGGAATTCCAGTGACCCCGCCGCCTGCATTACGGCGTTATCGAAAGCAGCTTCAGCTAATTGGTCACTGGAGGCGGCACCGCGCCACCCCCAGTAACAAAAGGCAGGGCGCAGTCGCTTGCCACCGGAGAGCAAACTGGTGACAGATTCAAGGAGTGGTTCAACGTCGGGACCAACGGCCAACAGGATTGAGCTCTGCTCGCCCAAGAATTGGTCGACGATTGCCTGAACACGAGGACGCAGGTTCGCAGCATCAAGGGGATGTTCGGGCACCGACCCACTCTATTGCCTCATGGATCAGGGCACACTTTGGTTGATCGCCTGAACTTGATAGGTCGATGGCCCTCTACGGACACCGATACCGCCTATTGGCGGTATCACGGCAGACTATGCCCACAGGTGCACTAGGAAATCGCCTGATCAGGCTGATCAAGCGGGTCAGGCTGGTCATGTGGTTCAAGGGGAGGGGTGGGCATGGATTTAGAGCAACTTGCCAGCGCCTCACTCGTGGGCGCGATCATTGTTCTGGTTGCCATCGTGGGTGCTCGTTTTGCCGGCAGGCTTGGCGTCTCCGGCCTATTGCTCTATCTCGTGCTTGGGCTGGTGCTCGGGGCCACTGTTCCGGCGCTGTCCCTAGATGACGCCACATTAGCCACCGTCCTGGGTTACACCGCCCTCATTTTGATCTTGGCGCACGGCGGTTTGACCACGCGCGTGGATCAACTCAAACCAGTTTTGGCACCGTCACTGGCATTGGCCTCGGTTGGAATCGCGGTGAGTATTGCTGTTGTTGCCATTCCATTGGCGCTGTGGCTCGATGTTGATCCTCAGGTCGCGGTCCTGTTGGGAACGGTGCTCGCGGCCACGGATGCAGCGGCCGTGTTCTCTGTCATGCGACGCATCCGCGTCAGTGAGCGGGTTCGAACATTGCTCGAGGCCGAGGCAGGATTTAACGATGCCCCCGTCGTGGTGATCGTCAGCGTTGTTGCAGGCGGGGCGTGGGGAAGCACCTCGGGCTGGTGGATTCCCGTTGTGGTTCTCGCGGAACTCGTCGGTGGGGCAATCGTGGGTGTTGCGGTGGGATACGGAGCGCGATTGATCCTTCCGCGCCTTGCCCTTCCCGCAGTTGGCCTCTATCCCATCGCGGCGCTCGCAATGATCGTGTTGTCCTATGGACTTGCATCGGTTGTCCACGCATCAGGATTCATGGCCGTGTATCTCTCCGCCATCATTATTGGTTCAACAGCACGGCTGCCGCACAGGAAATCAATCGTTGGATTTGCCGATGGACTTTCGTGGATAGCTGAGATCGGTCTTTTTGTCATGCTTGGGCTGTTGGCCGATGTCAGCAGATTGCCCGAATCACTCGGGATTGCGCTCATCGTTGTCGTGCTACTCACATTCTTGGCACGGCCATTAGCTGCGGTCATTTCGCTGACACCATTTCGTTTGGGAAAGAAAGTCATTGGGTTTACCTCCGTTGCAGGTTTGCGTGGAGCAGTGCCCATTGTTTTTGCCGCAATTCCATTGGGACTGGGCATGCCGGGGGCTGAAATAGTTTTTGACACCACATTGATAGTTGTACTCATTTTGCTTGTTGTTCAAACCCCACTCATGCCATTTCTTGGCAGAAGAATTGGAGTATGTCTTCCCGAGCAAGTCCACGAACTTGAATTGGAGAGTGCGCCATTAGATGGCATGTCCGCCGTGGTCCTGGGTGTTGATGTGCCAGAAAAATCTGCTTTGGCTGGGGTTTATGTCATGGAAATGGGATTACCCAAGGGTGCCGTCGTCTCACTCGTTATTAGGTCAGGTGAAACGCTCGTTCCCACCCAGGACACCAGAATTAGGCCAGGGGATCAACTCGTTGTGGTGTCGACAGAAGAAGCGCAGATCGAGGCGGAGAAGCGAATTCAATTGCTGTCTGAAGGCGGGCGTCTGGCTCGGTGGTATCGCAGCGAGTATTAGAAACGTGATTCAAAACGTGAATTAAGCGTCGCGGCCAATAAGTTCGGCAACGATTTCGGCGCCCATGCCAACGAGTGGTAAGCCACCGCCCGGGTGTGAAGAACCACCGACGAGGAACAGACCTTGGATGGGGGATTGATTGGCCGGTCGATTGAATGCAGCATTGACACCATTGCTGGACGAACCGTAAATAGATCCACCTGGTGCGTTCACTGCGCGTTCCAGATCAGCAGGAGTTTGTATTTCCATGAAACTGATGCGCGAGCGAATGTCCGTTCCGCGTTCAGCGAGAAGATCAATGATTTGTTGCCCATATGCTTCTTTGAGTCCTGGCGCATCCCAGTCGACTCCGCTCTTGCCACTTGAATCGTGCCGCGGTGCATTAACAAGAATGAACCATGACTCAGAGTCGGGATTGGGTCGCATGAGGGGGTCATTCGGGGCACACACGTAAATTGCAGGATCAGCAACAGGCTTAGGGTTTCGCCCAAAAATGGAATCAAACTCGGCATCGTAATTGCGGGGAAACCAAACGTTATGGTGGGCAATGTCGGGTGTTGTTCCCTTAAGTCCGAGCAAGATGACAAAACCGGCGAGGGATGGATCGCCAGGAATTTTCGGTTTCTTCGCTGTGGATTCCGCGAGCAATTTTTTGTAGGTCAATTGAGCATCGGAATTAGACACAACAATATCTGCGCTCAGGAACTCACCTGTTGCCAAACGAATGCCAGTAACGCGATTTGCTTCCGTGACTATTTCACTCACGGATGTTGACAGGCGAATATCAACCTTTCGTTCTTCGCAGCGTCGCTGCAAGGCATCAGCCAAGGACCCAAGTCCGCCACCGATGTGCCATACGCCAAAGAGTTGTTCAATGTAGGGAACGGTTGCAAGTACGGCCGGAGCTTTCCGTGGATCTGAGCCGGTATAGGTGGCATAGCGATCAACAATGGTCACCATGCGAGGGTCGCTGAAAGTCTTTTGGGCAAGGGAGCGCAAGGTGGTAAATGGCGCGATCGTGGCAATGTCTTTGGGGTTAGCTAGTGGCAGTAATGACTTAAATCCCTTTAGGGGTGATTGCAGGAACGGTTCCCGGGTTAGTCGCCACATGTCTGCAGCGCGCTGCATAAATTCAAGCCACTCGTTGCCTGCGCTCTCTCCGAATGCCTGTGCGAACGCTTGGGCGCATTTCGCGGGGTCGACTCCTGGTACCAGTACATTTGAGCCGTCAGCAAAGTGGTACCGAAATGCTGGCTCGACAGGTTGAAGATCAAGACTGTCTTCCAAGCTCTTCCCTGTTTTCAAAAACAGATCTCGATACACCGCGGGGAGAGTGAAAAGGCTCGGACCGGTGTCGAATGCGTAGCCATCGCGCCTGTGAGTGTGCAATTTGCCACCAACACGATCGGATGCTTCTACGAGGGTGACCTGATGACCTTTAACGGAAAGCCGGGCGGCTGTTGCCAGGCCACCGACTCCCGCACCAATAACCACAACTCGACTCACAGCGAGCGACCTTTCCAGGTGTTGGTGCCACGAACATGGCGATACCAACTCAGTGCGTTGAGCCCAATGAAGGCGGCGATGGATGCTGGCTGCGCAAGGGAATCAGGCCAGACTCGTGCGTTCGTCTTCTTGGCCACCAGTGCGCGACTAGCAATCCCGGATGCAAGACCAATTCCGCCAAGAATCCGAGTTGATCTGTTGCGCCCAGTGATCAAGGCGATAGGGGGAACCAGGTAGGTGAACCCCAACATCGAATTCACGGCAACCGACCCAGCAGGAGAGCCAAAGGCGCTCCACAGTGACTTGGTGTATCCGTCAATGACCTGCTCGGTTGACTCGTACATGCGGCACTGGGCAATGTCTGCTCCATTGACGGTTGCGCAATGGGAGCCGGATGCCTTGAGAGAGCGCATCAGTGCAATGTCCTCGAGAACAATGTCGCGCACGGATTCATGCCCACCGCATTGAACATAGGCTTGACTGTCCATGACCATCAGTTGACCATTTGCTGCCGAAAGGCTGGGACGCAGGGACTTTTCAGCGATTCCAAGCGGGAGCGTGGCAGCCCACGACCACACAACGAGTGGTTGCACGAGCCGCTCGACCAGAGACTCGGCAATTTGTCGGGGATACGGTGCGACGAGGGCAAGGTTTTGCTCTCGCAATAGTTGAACGCAGGCGGCCACGGCAGTTGGCTCCAGGGTGACGTCTGCATCGAGAAAAACGAGAACCGAGCCGGACGCTTGTTGTGCCAGTCGATGGCAGGCACATGGTTTGCCCAGCCAGCCGGGAGGGATGTCTTCGGTGCCGTGAATGAGTGTCACTTCAGCATTTGCCTCAGCGAGTTCGGAGACAAGGTGTGCGGTGTTGTCGCTTGAAGAGTCATCGAGACTAAGGATTTCGAAATTGGTGAGTCCGATTTGAGCGAGTGCGCTCTCGGTAGCAGCACGGATAGTGAGTTCTTCATTTCGCGCGGGAATGAGGATGCTGACTTTCTCGGTGATTGGCGTTCCATCCCACAAGGGTTCACGCAATTGTGTGAGGTTGTATGCCGCGTGCGCTGCCAGTGCCACCGAAATTGCTGTTGCTGTTTGTGCAGCTACCACTGGGGCTGACTCCATATTCGCCAGAGCCAAGGAATGGCAACCAAGCCCATGGCGACTCCACCCCAAATAGCAACCGCGGGTTCTCCAAAGAAAACCAACGCAGCAAGAATGTTGGAAAAATAGATCCAGGCCAGCAGGGTGTTGGGAACGTGGTCGTTGGCAACCTTGCGGGGGAGCAGATTGAGGGCATACATCAAAGCCCATGATCCAAGGAGCCAGCCAAGAAAGTTTTGTAGTGGGATATCAGGAATGCCAGGTAGGTACCAGCCGATTGAGTTCCAGACCCAGTAGCCCTCACCCGTCATCATGGGATCAAGGAATAAATCCCACGAAGCTAAAAACCATCCCGCAATGAAAGCCGTCCACATGGGTGTGCTGACCAAGCGTTGAACGGCAAGCAAAACGGGGTAGGCCATCATGGACCACGCCATGGGGATGATGATGGGAACGCCTAAGAGTGCGGGCCCGAGGGTGCCGCTGTAACTGTAGTCACCAAAAGGAAATGCCGTCGCGGTGCCAAGGGCCTCAATGAGTAATCCGTATAGCAAGGTGATGCCAAAGTAACTCAGGGTCCACCCCAACCCCCTGTTGAGATATGAATGTGACACCACGGCAGCAAAAAATGAGATGACTGTCAGGATTGTGAGGGATGTCCGGGCGTTACCACTGGCTAAAATCCAGATGATCTGACCAAGAATTGTGATGGCGGCGAGGGCCCACGGAATATAGCGGGTCCAATCAGAGCGTCCCTGTCCGCGATCTGAATGGGGACCCCCATAAAACCGGACGCTCATACTGACCAAGCATAGGGTTCTAACGCGGTTCTAGACTGACTGCATGAGTGAACAAATCCGCGCCGAGGTTGTCCCCACTGATCACAAATACAAGCGGGCGGGAAAGATCACCGTCAATGCACCTGCGTCAGTGATATTTGACTTGCTGGCTGATCCTCGCAACCACACGCTCTTTGATGGTTCAGGAACCTTGAGGGGAGATGTCCGCGGTCCTGAGCGGCTTGAATTGGGCTCGAAGTTCGGCATGGACATGCACATGATTGCCAACTATCGGATTAAGAACACAGTTGTTGAGTTTGAGGACAACAGAAAAATTGCTTGGTGTCACCCAGGCCATCATCGCTGGCGTTATGAACTTGTCCCCATCGATGACAACACGACAACTGTCGTTGAAACATTTGATGGATCGACCGCTCGGATCCCACCGGCCTTGAAGTTGATGAATGCCTATGAAAATAACCAGAAGGCGATTCTCAAGACCTTGGTCAACCTTAAAAGGGTCGCTGAAACCCAAGACACCAACCAAGAAAGTTAACCATGTCCCTGAAGGATTTTGAGCGTTATCCACTGACATTTGGCCCCAGCCCAATTCATCAGTTGCCCAGACTGACTGAGCACCTTGGTGGAGCAACTATTTGGGCTAAACGTGAAGACGTCAACAGTGGTCTGGCCTATGGCGGTAACAAGACACGCAAGCTGGAGTACATCATCCCCGATGCTCTTGCCCAAGGCGCTGACACTTTGGTGTCCATCGGTGGGTATCAGTCGAATCACACCCGGCAGGTTGCTGCAGTTGCAGCAAAGATTGGAATGAAGGCCGTACTCGTTCAAGAAAAATGGGTTGACTGGCCTGACAGTGTCAATGATCGTGTTGGCAATATTCTTCTTTCCCGCATCATGGGTGCTGAGGTGCGGCTTGATCCTGCGGGTTTTGACATTGGTATCCGCGATAGTTGGACCAAAGCGCTCGAGGACGTTAAAGCTCGGGGCGGAAAACCATATGGGATTCCTGCGGGAGCATCAGAACATAAATTTGGTGGTCTTGGTTTTGCCAATTGGGCTTATGAGGTGGAAAAACAAGAGCAGGAACTTGGGGTCTTTTTTGACACAATCATTGTGTGCACTGTCACGGGCAGCACTCATGCAGGAATGATTGCCGGTTTTGCGGGACAAGATCGCCCCCGTAAAGTCATTGGAATCGACGCTTCTGCGACATTGGAAAAAACCCGCGAGCAAGTTGCCAGAATTGCACGCCATACGGCAAACCTCATTGGTCTCGAGCGTGAGTTAGCTGATCATGAAATTGTGGTTCTGGAAGGATGGGCGGGAGATTTATATGGCATTCCAGTGCAATCAACACTTGATGCCATTCGACTTTCAGGCAGCCTTGAAGGCATGATCATTGACCCGGTCTATGAAGGCAAGTCAATGGCGGGTTTGATTGATTTGGTTCGAAACGGAGTAATACCCCAGGATTCGAATGTTCTTTATGCGCACCTTGGTGGACAGCCGGCACTCAATGCCTACAGTGCACTTTTCACTCACTAATTGTCAATTGTTTATACATGGGTAAATAGAATTTTCCGGGCACCGAAGTGCTTGGGCGCGGCTCGCCGTCAGGTTGAAAACCAACCGCGGTGTAGGCATTGATGGCGATCTGATTGTCGCTCCACGCTCCGAGACCATGACTCAAGTAGCCCCGGTCAATGCTCCATTTGTCAAGAAAATGAATCATCTGTCGGAATATTCCGCGACCTCGGTATTCGGGGGAGATCCAGAAACCGATGAGCCATTTATCGCAGTCGAATCCTTCGTGGGGGTTTGTGGTTCCCATCATCGCGATGTCGTGACCGCGCACAGTAACTGAGAATCGATCGGTTGTTTCAAGGATTCGCTGCCAATATGAGTCTGGCCGTGCAACCTTAGTTTCAAGTCCAGCACTTGCGAACCATTGGCCCGAATCGGCTAGTGAATCAAGCCGAAGTGCTTTGTAACGTGCCCAATCACTACGCCCGAGCTGGGTGATTTCAGGTTGATCGTAAG
>JBDQMZ010000149.1:0-5250 GCA_040261955.1 Candidatus Nanopelagicales bacterium | reverse complement strand
GTTATAGGCTCTCGTGTCGTCATGACTGGCACCACCGTGGAAACACGGTAATGAGGTGAGTGGGAGCATGTTTTTCTGCGTTTGAGTCGATTATTCGAGGAAATTTGACCCGATCCAGCCGATTGAGCGAATCCGGATCAGTCAGGTCCCTTGAGCAGGTCCCTTGAGCAGGTCCCTTGAGCAGGTGGTCTTTGGGGCTGAGGGGTACCCGGAAATTGGGTGAGTGGGGCAGGGGCGTAGACTCCGTGGGCTGACGTGGGTCCTCGTGCCCGCTCTTCCCCTAGGGAAAATTGCCCGGAATTTCGCTCGTTGAATTATTCCAGCGGATTGGCTCCAGGGGATAGATGTGTGCCGAGTGAACTAGCAGCTCTACAAGGAAGAAGGGTAATGGCCAAGAAAGAGGGTGCGATCGAGCTCGAGGGCACGATCACCGAAAGCTTGCCCAACGCCATGTTCCGTGTTGAGCTGGACAATGGGCACAAGGTGCTCGCTCATATCAGCGGGAAAATGCGGATGCACTACATCCGTATCCTCCCGGACGATCGCGTTGTGGTGGAGTTGTCGCCTTATGACCTCACCCGCGGCCGCATCGTTTACCGCTACAAGTAATAAACAAAGGTTTTCATGCGGTAAAAACTGCATGAAGTGACATAACGGAGAAAGAGTAACCATGAAGGTGCAACCAAGCGTCAAAAAGATCTGCGACAAGTGCAAGGTCATTCGTCGTCACGGTCGCGTCATGGTGATCTGCGAAAACGTGCGTCACAAGCAACGCCAGGGCTGATTCAACCGAATCATGTTCTGGGGTGATCTTGGAGAGACAACCGAGGCCACCAAGTAAAGGGAGAACCCGACCCTTCACAGTTCGCGTGCGAACAGTGAAGACGACACCTCTGGCCACGGGGCCAGAGACCAGCCTTGGCGGGCTGGATTGGCTCTCCCACCATGACCCCGTGAACCTATAAAGAAAAGAGAACGCCACATGGCACGACTTATTGGTATTGATTTGCCGCGCGAAAAGCGCATGGCAATCGCACTTACCTACATCTACGGTGTTGGCCGCTCACAGGCAGCCAAAGCACTCGAAGCAACCGGTGTTGATCCGGAAATGAAATCAAAAGATCTGACAGATGAGCAAACCCTCGCCCTGCGCGACTGGATTGAAGCGAATCTGAAAGTAGAAGGTGACCTTCGCCGCGAGGTGACAGCTGACATTCGCCGCAAGGTGGAAATTGGTTGCTACCAGGGAATCCGTCACCGCAAGGGTCTACCCGTGCACGGGCAACGTACCCATACCAATGCGCGCACCCGTAAGGGTCCACGCAAGACCGTTGCCGGCAAGAAGAAGGCCTAAGCGAACGACCTCGCAGTTTCTGCGAATTCCCTCATAACCTCCAAAGATAAGGAAACCAATACATGGCCCCCAAAGGTCCAGGCGCCAAGAAAGTGCGTCGCAAGGAAAAGAAGAATGTGGCCCATGGTCACGCTCACATCAAGAGCACGTTCAACAACACCATTGTTTCCATCACAGACCCAACAGGCGCTGTGATCTCCTGGGCCAGTGCTGGTCAGGTTGGATTCAAGGGCAGCCGCAAGTCCACTCCATTCGCAGCGCAGCTCGCCGCAGAAGCAGCGGCTCGTCGCGCCATGGAACACGGCATGCGCAAAGTTGACGTATTTGTCAAAGGTCCGGGTTCAGGTCGCGAGACCGCAATCCGTTCCCTGCAGGCAACAGGTCTTGAGGTCGGATCAATCTCTGATGTCACGCCAGTGCCCTTCAACGGAACCCGTCCATCCAAGCGTCGTCGCGTCTAATCGCGCGCATTAAATTTTAATCAGAAAGTAGGAAACAGTTATGGCGCGTTATACAGACGCAGATTGCAAGCGGTGCCGCCGCGAGAAAATGAAGCTATTCCTCAAGGGATCAAAGTGCGAGTCACCGAAGTGCCCTTTTGAGAAGCGTCCTTACCCTCCCGGCCAGCATGGTCGCGGTCGGTCAAAGGAGAGCGAGTACTTGTTGCAGCTCCGTGAGAAGCAGAAGGCAACCCGCATGTACGGCATCCTTGAGAAGCAGTTCTCAAACTACTACAAAGAAGCCAAGACAATGCCCGGCAAGACAGGTGAAAACCTGCTCGTGATCCTTGAGTCACGTCTGGACAATGTTGTCTTCCGTGCAGGGTTTGCCAAGAGCCGCGACATGGCCCGCCAGTTGGTTACCCACGGTCACTTCATGGTCAACGGCAAGAAGGTCAACATTCCTTCCTACCGTGTGAGCCCCAACGACGTCATCGACGTTCGCCCCAGCTCACTGGAAATGACCCCATTCATCGTTGCCCACGCTGAGATCGGTGAAAAGACCGTTCCCGCATGGCTCGAGGTTGTGCCCAGCAAGATGCGCATCCTCGTCCACGCCTTGCCTGCTCGCGCAGTCATCGACACCCAGGTTCAAGAACAGCTCATTGTTGAGTTGTACTCCAAGTAATCACCCCTTCGATTCATCTGAATCGAGCCTCAAGTTGCAGTGTCAAATAGAGGTCACTGCTGGAAGGAATGAAAAGTGCTCATTAGTCAGCGTCCAATTCTGACCGAAGAACCAATCAGCGAGTTCCGTTCACGTTTCGTGTTGGAACCACTCGAGCCTGGCTTCGGCTACACCCTCGGTAACTCCATGCGCCGCACCCTGCTCTCTTCGATTCCTGGTGCATCTGTCACCAGCATTCGCATTGATGGCGTGCTCCATGAGTTCACCACCATTGACGGTGTCAAAGAAGATGTCACCGAAATCATCCTGAACCTCAAGGGTTTGGTTGTTTCGAGTGAAATCGATGAACCAGCAGTCATGTATTTGCGCAAGCAAGGCCCTGGCGATGTCACCGCTGCAGATATCCAGCCACCCGCTGGTGTCGAGGTGCACAACCCAGAACTGCACATCGCAACCCTCAATGGCAAGGGCAAGCTCGAGATCGAACTCATTGTTGAGCGCGGTCGCGGCTACGTCCCTTCGGTCATGAACAAGCACCCAGAGCAGGAAATCGGCCGTATTCCGGTTGACTCCATTTACTCACCGGTGCTCAAGGTCAGCTACAAGGTCGAAGCTACTCGTGTTGAGCAGCGCACCGACTTTGATAAGCTCGTCATCGACGTTGAGACCAAGCCATGCATGCTTCCCCGCGATGCTGTTGCATCAGCAGGGTCAACACTTGTTGAGCTCTTTGGTCTTGCACGTGAAATGAATGTTGACGCTGAAGGCATCGACATTGGCCCAAGCCCAACAGATGCATTCGCAGCGGAGCAGCTTTCCACCCCGATTGAGCAGTTGGACATGACAGTGCGTTCATACAACTGCCTCAAGCGCGAAGGAATCCACACTGTTGGTGAACTCATCACCCGCAGTGAGGCTGATCTGCTCGACATTCGTAACTTTGGTGCGAAGTCCATCGATGAAGTCAAGGTCAAGCTGGTCGGTCTTGGGCTCGCACTCAAGGACAGCCCTCCCGGCTTTGATCCAAGTACCGCTGTGTACTTCGATGACGAAGATGTCGACATGAACGTTGACCCTGAAGAAGAAGTGGCTGTGGAGATCTCCTACGCCGAGGACGCCTACCCCGAGGACGAGCAGCTCTAAGCCTGCCCGTCACCGGATACCTAGAAACATAAGGAGAACCACATGCCTAGCCCAGCTAAGGGAGCCCGTCTCGGCGGAGGCGCAGCGCACGAGCGTTTAATGCTCGGCAACCTCGCCACCGCACTTTTCGAGCACGGCAAAATCACCACCACCCATGCCAAGGCAAAGCGGCTTCGTCCGCTTGCTGAGCGCATGATCACATTCGCCAAGCGCGGTGACATTAATGCTCGTCGCCGCGTGCTCACCGTGGTCAAGGACAAGAGTGTCGTGCACACCCTGTTCACTGAAATCGGTCCGAGTTACGCAGGCCGACCAGGCGGCTACACACGAATCATCAAGATCGGAAACCGCAAGGGAGATAACGCTCCCATGGCGATCATTGAGCTCGTTGAGCCAATGCTCGAGCAGGTTGTCGCTGAAGCAACAGGCGCAACCAAGCGGGCAGCCAAGGAAAAGGCCCAGGCTGAAACTGCAGCTCCTGCAGCAGTTGAGGTTGTGGAGGAGACACCAGAGGTCAGCGAGCAGCCCATCTCTGAGGTCAATGCAGCAGAAGAAGTTCTGATTGACTCCGAGGCAGCTGATTCCAATGAAGCTGTTGTCGAGGAAATCGTTGAAGCTGCAGAAGAGTCCAAGGAGTAAGTCCTGCACTCTCACGAACCACCAGAATTAGTGAGTCAGCCCGTCCTTGGATCACCCGAGGACGGGCTCATTCGTCTGCGCGCGAAGCTGTCCTACGACGGTTCTGGTTTTCGTGGCTGGGCCTCCCAGGGTGGCGACCTCCGCACGGTTCAAGCCGAGGTTGAGAACACTCTTGGGGCTTTGATCCATGACTTGGATTTCGCAACCGTGTGCGCGGGGCGGACCGACGCCGGTGTGCACGCGCGCGGTCAGGTGATCCATTTTGATGTGCCGGAGAATCACCCAGACTTGATCAAATTGACACCGGAGCGTGTGAACAAGGCATTGCCCGAGGACATCCGATTCCTTTCAATCGAACAGGCACACAAAGGTTTTGATGCGCGATTTTCGGCTTTGTGGCGCGAGTACACCTACATGATTTCCGATGATCCCACGGGGCCGGCGCCCCTGCGCCGCCGTGAAGTTCTCCCGTGGCCTGTCTCATTAGATCTTGATCGGTTGAACGAGGCAAGCCAGGCGCTCATCGGCGTGCATGACTTCTTTGCCTTCTGCATTAAACGCCCACGGGCATCGACAATCCGTGAAGTACAAAAGCTTGAGTGGCATCGAAATAATGAGGGCTTCATTGTGATGACGATCAGGGCTGACGCATTTTGTCATTCGATGGTGCGCAACGTTGTTGGTGCGCTGTTACCTATTGGCGATGGCCGCAAGAAAACGTCATGGACCACTCACCTGCTCAATCAGGATGGCAAGTCCTCGCACGTGCAAATGATGGAGCCGTTTCCATTGGTCCTCGAGGAGGTTGGCTATCCACCGGACCACGAGTTGGAGTCGCGCATTGAGATCACGAGGCGCCGGCGGGATAAACAACTGTGAGTCATATTGACGCCTCGCACGTCACGTTCACGCTGCCCGATGGCAGAGTCCTGCTCAACGATGTCACTTTCAGGGTTCCCAATGGCGCTGTTTCGGCGCTCGTGGGC
>JBDQMZ010000148.1:0-5124 GCA_040261955.1 Candidatus Nanopelagicales bacterium | reverse complement strand
GCCGCTATTGCCACCTTGCAACACTCGATCAAAGGCAGGCAAATTTGATGCAAGGACCGGCGTTCCTGCAGCCATTGCCTCGGCTAACACAATGCCAAACGATTCTCCACCAGTGTGAGGCGCAATGTAGACCTCGCAGTGAGCCAACACTCTGCGCTTGTCTTCATCGGAGACTGAACCGAGAAATTCAAAATTGTTTCGGAGTTTCTCAGGGACGCGTTCACGAAACGACTCAGTGTCACCAGGCCCAGCGATCAAGAACTTCACATCGGGAAATTCTCGGATAATGGCAGGAGCGGCACCGATAAGTACGTCGAGTCCCTTTCGTGGCTCGTCGATTCGTCCCAAGAACAGGACCGATTGCGAGCCTGCGACACTAACAGTCTCCTGATCGCGAAAATCAGACACACGTACGCCATTCGGTATCAGGACTGCATCGCCACCAAGGTGCTCCACCAACGTGTTTCGCGCCTGTTCACTCACGGCAATTCGCCCGCGAATTTTTTCCATGGCAGTTTGTGCAATGTAGTAGCCCGCTGACAAAATCCGTGATCGATCTGAGGA
Organism: Candidatus Nanopelagicales bacterium; assembly: GCA_040261955.1. Lineage (GTDB taxonomy): Bacteria > Actinomycetota > Actinomycetes > S36-B12 > S36-B12 > UBA4592. The sequence continues at coordinate 4,560 of JBDQMZ010000148.1, read as the reverse complement.
CGAGTGCCAGGTCGCAACCATCGGGCCTTGCCCAGCCCAACATGCAAGCAAGGACAAACTCGGCGCAACGGGCTCATGAATATGGACAACGTCAAAATTTCCCTCGCGAATCCACTGCCGCACCCGACGAGTCGCCTTTATTCCAAAACTCAGGCGAGCAATTGATCCGTTGTAGGGAACTGCAATGGGAGCGCCACCGTCTGCAACGAAATCTGGTAAAAATTCGGGTTCATCCGTTGGTGCCAACACACTGACAAAAAAACCACGCTCGATCAGTGTCGCCGCCAGATCGGCAACGTGGCTGCGCACGCCACCCGGAACGTCCCAGGAATATGGACAGACAATCCCCACGCGTTGAACGGTTGAGTCAGGATTCATTGATCCAGACCCGCTGCAGCATGTGCCAATCCTCGGGATGCTTGGTAATTCCAATTTCAAAAGCCTGTGCGATTTGTTGGGTCATGTGTTTGATTTGTTCACCACGATCTTCAAAATCGGGGACTTCTACTCTCGGGTAAACCACTCCGACAGCTTTGTCATCCTCGTAGTGCATTGTCACTGGATGTAGCGGTGCTCCCGTCATAATTGCAAGAGTTGCAGGTCCTGCCGGCATGGACGCCGTGGCTCCAAAGAATTCAACCTCTACTCCGCCTTTGGTCATATCTCTGTCACCCAAAAGCGCCACGAGTCGCCCTGCACGCAAGCGACGAGCCAATGTCCGCATGACATCTGATTCACCCAGTGGGAGAACCTCCATGCCCAAGGATTCCCTGAAAGCAAGGAATTGGTCAAAAAGGTCCTTGGGCTTGAGTTGTTCGGCGACCGTGGTTACAGATCCGTAGCGTTGAGCAGCCCACGCACCCGCAATATCCCAGTTCGCCATGTGACCGGGAATCATTATCGCCCCTGTTCCATCGGCCATTGCCTGATCAAGCAGTTCCACGCCACGCAATTCGAATCCGTTACTGATACCTGATGGAGTCAATGTGGGGAGTCGAAATGCCTCACACCAATAGCGCATGTAACTCCGCATACCTTCTTTGGAGAGTTGCCCAAGCTCCTCCTGCGATAACTCAGGCTTGACACGAGCCAAGTTCGAAGTCAACCGTTCCACACCGCCGGCGTTACGAGACCACAACAGATCAGCACCCGATTGGAAAGCCCTTCTAGCAGCACGTTCGGGGAGTCTTTTGCTTACTCCCCACCCTGCGGTGAATGCCCAATTGGTAACGGCATCATTGACACGTGAACTGCGTTTAGCCATTCGCGGAACCTTGTGCACGCAATTGCCCACGCACATGAACAAACCGCTGAATCACCGTAACGATACCCAGTACCGCAAGTGCCCACATGACAATTTCGAGGATGTAGGGAACCCCGAATCCCGCAAGAAGAATTGCAAAAAGTACGAGCATCAATCGTTCTGCACGTTCCACCAAACCCACATTGCATTCAGCGCCAACAGCCTCTGCCCTAGCTTTTGCATAACTTGTGACCTGTCCTGCAACAAGCGCGATGAGTGAAGCAGCTAAAAGTGAATAGTTATTTTCCGATGCAGCATAAAAAGCGATGGAACCAAAAATTGCGCCGTCGGCGACACGGTCCAAGGTCGCGTCAAGGAAATTACCCCAGGGACCGGACGTTCCCTGCATTCGCGCCATGGTGCCGTCGAGTAAATCTGCTGCCGCAAAAATCATAATGATGACAACACCCGTGATGAACTCTCCGCGGGCAAGGAAGCCAACCGCGCCAACAATCGCTCCCAAGGTTCCAATCACGGTCACTACGTCAGGCGTGATGCCAATGCGCAAAAGAAATTTTGCCGGTGGGTCGATGATCCCCGTGACCAGCTTGCGCGCTGCTGGGTTGTTGAGCATTCTGTCCTCACTTGCTGCATTGTGAAAAGCGCGCGCCCTTGTCTGGCGCACGCGGTCGCGACCGAACTAGCAGAACACAACCACACGTGATGCTACCGTCATCCAATGCAGCAGCAGGCATCCATCGCGGTCCTGTCGCCCAGTCAAGACATTACGAAGAGCATCACAGTGGCTCTGCAGTCGGCGAGTCGGACCATCTTAAATTTAGCCATCAACTCGGACTCCAGCATGAACCACGAGAGCAGTTCCACATATTTCTTTGGGGTGGATCCTCGGGCAGACAGCGAGCAGGATGCCCTAGCGGCCCTCGGCTGGGGGGCGAATGCTGTCCTGCTCGTCATTGACAGCAGCCAGGGGATCGATGGTGAGACCATCAGACTTGCCCAAAGTGCGTTTCTGACGCACCCTGGCGCCATCTGCATTGCCGGGCTCGAGTCTGTGAATTCCAATTTTGATGAGACGCTTGCAGTCTGTACTCGTCTATTTGGCTCCGATCACAGGGTTGTTGCCCTCACCCTTCCCATTCTCGATGAAACTGAAAAAGTGAATGGAACCTTGAATTTGGTCACCGAGGATATCTCTTGGCATGTCGAGGGCGACAGGTTCGAAGTCCACGACCTGGAGGAAGAACACGTTGAACTGACCATCGACAAATTCCACGCATTGATCGATTGCATCACGATCACAACGTGGGATGAACAACGCGCTGAGTCCCTGTTGCAGGGCGAGTCCATTACTAGCCAGGATCTCCTCAGCGAAATCGAACAAGCATGCATGAGCCGCGAGTTGCTACCTGTATTTGCCCTGGAACCACCTGTTGGAATCGATGCAGTACTTGATCTTTCATCTGAGATTGGATCCGTGCCCTGGCTTCCCTCTTTAGAGTCGCCGATTGACGCACCCGTAGCGACGTACTGTGGCAACGGAATCTTGCGCGTGTGGCAGGGCGCCTTCACAACCGGTGAATTCGACACCGATCAGGGGATCACGCGAATCACTGAATTGCGCACCGTGAAGGACCAACCGATCAAATCAACAACCGCCAACGAGTTGTATCTCATCACGTGCAACCCAGAACCTGCAATTGGATCGACCATCTATCCGCGGGGACTCGAAGTCACAATCCACCGCCAATTCGACGAAAGTTAGTCACTGGAAGCAGGAGTTGCTTGCCAGTTTTCCTCGAGGAGGGCGCGCGTTTCCTCGAGTAGTTGTGGTAACACTTTGGTACCGCCAATTATTGGCATGAAGTTTGTGTCGCCGCCCCACCTGGGAACGACATGTTGATGCAGGTGCGCCGCTATCCCCGCACCTGAAATTGAACCTTGATTCATGCCAATGTTGAAACCCTGAGCATTGGACACCTTCCGCAGGGTATGCATTGCCTGCTGGGTGAGTGCACCAATCTCCGAACGTTCGTCCTCCGTGAGTTCCGTGTAATCAGCAACGTGACGGTAGGGACAGACCAGGAGATGTCCAGAGTTGTACGGGTAAAGGTTGAGAACAACATAGGCATGTTCACCCGACGCGCACACCAGATTTCCGTCGTCACCGATGGTTTCAGGTGCCACACAAAAAGGACACTCACTGTCCCCCTTTTGTCCGCGAAGGTATGCCAACCGATGCGGGGTGTACAACCGATCCCATGCGTCGGGTCCACGTGAACTGGAATCAGATGATTCGTGCATTGCTAAACCTGTACTCGCGCTTCTACCGCACTGACAATTTCTTCGACAGCATCTTGAACAGAAACACCATTTTTCTGAGTCCCATCGCGATAGCGGAATGACACTGCATTGGCTGCGATGTCTTCATCACCCGCGATGAGCATGTATGGGATTTTCAATTTCTGTGCATTTCGAATTTTCTTCTGCATGCGGTCGTCTGACGTGTCAACTTCCACGCGAATCCCACGCGCCTTGAGCTTCTCAGCAACATCATTCAGATAATCCACATGCGCATCAGTGATCGGAATTCCGATGACCTGAACGGGTGCAAGCCACGGAGGGAACGCACCGGCGTAGTGTTCAAGAAGTACGGCGAAGAACCGTTCAATGGATCCAAATAGAGCTCGGTGCACCATGATCGGGCGTTGGCGGGTGCCATCAGCAGCTTGATACTCCAACTCAAAACGCTGTGGTAATTGGAAGTCCACCTGAATCGTGGACATTTGCCAAGTTCGCCCGATCGCGTCCTTTGCCTGCACCGAGATCTTGGGGCCGTAGAACGCAGCACCACCTTCATCCAGAACCAATTCAAGTCCTTGGCTTTCAGCAGCAGAGCGAAGGATTTCGGTGGCCTCGACCCATTCCTCGTCCGTTCCAACAGATTTCTCCGGGTTCTTGGTGGACAGTTCCAGGTAGAAATCCGTCAACCCATAATCGCGCAATAGTCCCAGCACGAAGTCGAGGAGTGATTTCAATTCCCCAGGCAACTGTTCAAGGGTGCAGTAGATGTGCGCATCGTCTTGCGTAAACCCGCGCGCTCGAGTCAATCCGTGAACGACACCGCTTTTCTCGTACCGATAAACAGTGCCAAATTCAAATAGGCGCAAAGGCAACTCCCGATATGAGCGACCGCGTGCAGAAAAAATCAGGTTATGCATGGGGCAGTTCATCGGCTTGAGGTAGTAGTCAGCGCCTTGTCGCTTCACCGTTCCATCGTCGTGATACTCCGCATCAAG
>JBDQMZ010000147.1:0-9332 GCA_040261955.1 Candidatus Nanopelagicales bacterium | reverse complement strand
TTTCGACCATGACTGCATCGGTTGATGCGTTTCCACCCTGCCTCAAAACGATGCGTCCGCGTGCGCCCTGTGTGGCTCCGTTGAGATCGCCAATCATGGGCCCGACGAACGTGAAGGCAACCTCTTGACCGCCGGAGACAACTGCGGGGTTGGCTACCGGTGCTTGAAGTGTCCGGTCGTCCGCCCATGCCGACGGGGCTTGAACCGTTGTTATTCCCAGCACGAGTGCCAGCGCGGTGGTTGCACTGGTGCTGATCTGTCGTGGCAACTTCATCTGGCGTCTCCGTCGTGGCGTCGTCGTTCGTGTTGTGGACGGTCAGAGTTTTACATTCGGATTCTACTGGATTGAGGAGTGCCAGACATTGTCTGAGACGGAGACGAATGGATGTGAATCGGAATTGCGACATTAGTGCGATGTCGCGAAACCATCTTCGCTTTGGCGTGAGGCTGGAATTGGAGTTACACGCCACCTGTTGCTGTCTGCAATGGATTCGGAACGCTGCCCGGGTATTTCTGCAGGCGGACTTAGTGGATTGGATGAGTTCTCCATATTACGAAATGATTGCGATCGTCACGTTTGAGTCATTTTTTTATCGTTTTGTGCGCAGACCCTTCCTTGGATATACATAATGCCAGTAGTCGCGCTCATTCGGGAGTCGGCTCGTTTAGGAAGGAAGCTGTATGAATCGACGACTTATTGCCTCTGCAGGGGCAATTGCTTCACTGGGGCTCGTACTCTCCGGGTGTGCAGGTGGATCGGACTCAACGAGTTCCGAAACAACCGAAGCTGCTACCTCTGAAGAGACTGCCGAGGAAAGCGCCGCTGAAGAAGCGGCCGCGGTGTGCGAGGGCGCAATTGCAGTAATGGCACCTCTCACGGGCGGGGCGGCATCTATTGGCCAAGAGCAATTGAATTTCGCCAAACTAGCTGTAGAAGACTTCAACGCAGCTAATGGCAGTTCTTACACTCTCGGGGAAAGCGATACCCAACTTGATGCAGGACAGGCGAGCACTCAGGCCACATCCATCATTTCAGATTCATCAATTATTGCTGTTGTGGGGCCGGCAGGTTCGCAGGAAGTTTCAGCAGTTGGCCCAGCATTTGCTGATGCTTCACTCGCATTCGTTTCGGCTTCAGCAACGAACCCGGATCTAACTAACGGGGATAATGCAACTTTCTTCCGTGTCATTCCCACAGATGCAGTCCAAGGACCAACAGTTGCTGAGTACATGGTCAATGAATTGGGCGCTGACAACGTCGTAATTCTTCAGGAGAAGACCGACTACGGCGTTGGCATTGCGAAATCAGCAGCTGAGGCTCTTGCAGGTTTAGGCGTGACTGCAGAAGTGATTGCTGTACCGGAAGAGAAGAAAACCTACGATGACATCGTTTCTAAAATCGGAAAAGATGTTGATGTGGTATTTGTGACCTTCCAGATTGCCGCGAAGTCCGAACAAGTCGCGCAGTCCCTCATTAAGGCCGGCAAAACTGCAATTGTATTTGGCTCAGATGGTTCATTTTCGGCGGACTTCAAAACTCCAGGGTCCTACATCGCGGCGTTTGCACCTGATGTGAACGGGGTCCCAGCAGCGGCAGATGTCGCTGCACGGTTCTCTGAACAATACGGTGAATTCGGCACGTTTGGTCCTCCGGTTTATGTGGCAAGCCAGGCGGCGATGCAGGCGGCTCAACTCGCGTGTGAAGCAGGCTCGCTTGATCGTGCCGGTGTGTTGGCTCAAATGCCGAATGTGCTTATCTCAGATTCAATTCTGGGTGGAGACATTGCGTTCACAAGTGACGGAAACGTTGACGGCGCTCGGTTCTACATCTTCTCAATTGATGAGTCCGGCAGCCCCGTTCTCGTTCAGTAATTAGCATAAATTAACAGTGAAAGGGGGCGCAGTCGAAAATGCGCCCCCTTTCTCTACTGGATTCAGGTTTTAACTTGAGATTAAGGGCGCTGTGGACTACTTCATTGAGCAACTTACTAACGGTCTAATAATCGGAGGTATTTATGCGCTGATTGCGTTGGGCTACACCTTGATTTACGGGGTTCTGCAATTCCTTAACTTGGCGCACGGTGAATTGTACATGATGGGTTCATTCTTTGGATTTTTCACCATGGTTGCACTTGGAGGTCCAGCAACGGCAGTGGTGCCAATTTGGCTCATGATCTCTTTGATGTTTTTAGTTGCCATGGGTGGAGGTGCGCTGCTTGGAGTTGCCGTTGAAAGATTCGCTTACCGACCACTTCGCAAGTCTCGAAGGCTCGCAGCACTGATCTCTGCCCTGGGTGTCTCACTCTTTTTGCAAAGTGCGGCGCTCCTTCTCTTTGGAGCAAAAATTCGCCTGTATGACACAGGGATGTTTATTAATTTGCGCACGGGTTTCAATATTGGAACTGTGCGAATCGATATCACTGAAGTCCTAGTGGTTCTCCTGTCGGTAACTTTGATGATCGCTCTGTGGATCATGGTGAATCGAAGCCAATTCGGTCGCGCTATGCGTGCGGTTGCCGTTGATCAAGACGCTGCTGTCATGAATGGAATTGATGTCGATCGAATCGTCGTAATCACGTTTGCGCTTGCTAGTGGGTTGGCTGGGGCAGCCGGAGTAATGGCAGGCCTCTTGCTTTTCCCGATAGATCAATACATGGGAATATTTGCAGGACTCAAGGGTTTCACTGCAGCGGTACTCGGTGGAATAGGTTCGATACCAGGAGCGATGCTCGGCGGATTCATTCTGGGGGTAGTCGAAGCAATGGTTACTGGCTACCTCAACCCTACCTATGCAGACTTTGTCGCATTTATCATTCTTATTATGGTCCTACTAATTCGACCTCGAGGCTTGCTGGGCCAACGACTAGTTGGGAAGGTGTAGTCATGAGCGAAAGTGACAATCAAGATTCGACTTCCCGCGGGATCGGCACGGACGAGTGGGTTGCCCAACACGAGGCGCGCATTGCCCAACCAACTACCGCAATGGGAAAGCTAGCCGATCGGTGGGCGTTACTCCCCGTCCCGGCTCAGTGGGCGCTCCCGCTAATAGTTGTCTTACTTATCCCATTCACAACAACGAGTGACTACGTGCTGCGAATTGGAGTAAACCTCGGCCTGTTCATCATGCTTGTTATCGGGCTGAATCTCACCGTAGGATACGCAGGTCTCCTTGATCTAGGGTTCGTCGCTTTTTATGGTTTCGGTGCTTATTTCTACGCATTCGTTTCTAGCCCTCAGTTTGGGATCTCCTGGCCTTCATGGATAGCACTGCCATTTGTGGTTGCGGTAACTGCAATTATTGGATTGGCGCTGGGTACTCCATCGAGGAGGCTCTCAGGCGATTATTTGGCAATTGCAACCCTATTTTTTGGCCAGATGTTCCTCGTCCTGGCGATTTCCTCGGATGCGGTCCAGTTCCCCTGGATGGATGAACCAATCGATATCACTGGGGGACCAAACGGAATCCCCAATGTGGATCAGATTTCCTTCCTTGGATTCGAATTCACCTCAACGCTTTCATATTATTTCCTACTCTTGGGGATAGTGATGTTGGGAATCATTGCTACGCGGCGTATCCATAACTCCAGGCAAGGATTGGCATGGCGGAGCATGGGTGAAGATGAATTGGCTGCCCAGCATATGACCGTTCCTGTTGTCCGTATGAAATTACTAGCGTTCTCGGTCGGTGCTGCCGTCGCCGGACTTGCGGGTGCATTCTTTGCCTCGGTCCAAATGGGTGTTTATCCCAGCACTTTCAAGCTGCCACTTTTGATCATGCTCTATGCCGCATTGATACTTGGCGGCCTTGGCAGCGTGCCAGGACTGCTAATTGGTGCTGTGGTGATGGTAGTTCTGCCTGAGATTTTACGGTTCCCCGACTACAGCAACTACCTGTTCTTGGTGACCCTCATTATTGGTTCAATTGTCCTGATTAAATCGTGGAAATTGGTTGTTGCGATTTTCGCCGCAACTATTGCTGTTGGTTTTGTGGCGAATGCAATTTTCCTGGCTGCAGGGGTGCCTTATCTGCAAATAGATGAATGGATTGAGGGGCCACTTGCTCCAGTCCTAGGTACCTGGATCTTCATGCCTGAGGAACGGTTAGTTTTTGGGAACATTGCGTTCGTTCTCTTGATTGTGGTTATTGCCTGGATGACAACGCGGTCGCACCGGGTCAGACTCATTGCCTTCCCATTTGTTTTATGGCTCACGGTTTTCACCTGGGAAGTGCGGCTTCTCCTGGAGCCAAGCGTCACCAGACAGTTACTAATCGGTGCCCTTCTCGTTGTTCTTATGGCAGCGAGACCTCAAGGATTGTTCGGTAAGCCAAGAGTTGAGGTGCTGTGAGTATCGCATTGCAACTTGCTGGCGTCACGAAGCGATTCGGTGGGCTCACCAGTTTGAATGATCTAAGCATCGAAGTCCCAACGGGTGAAGTTCTCAGCATAATCGGGCCTAATGGGGCGGGAAAAACAACGCTTTTTAACATTATTACGGGTGTGTATACACCAGATGAAGGCGATGTCCTTGTGAATGGAAAGTCTGTTGTCGGACTCACTCCTGACCGAGTCGCTCACAGTGGTGTTGCGAGAACATTTCAAAATGTTCGACTATTCCTAAATCTCACGGTTGAGGAAAATTTAGTAGCAGCGATGTACGGTCGTACCCGCTCAAGCCTTTTCGATTCGGTATTCCGAACAGCGCGTGCGCGACGCGAGGACAAGGAAAAACGTGAATTGGCCTTAGAGGTTTTGAGCTTCTTTGGTACCCGGTTGACGGGGTACAGACTTCAACAGCCTGCCTATTCGCTGTCTTACGCAAATCGGCGTCGATTGGAAATCGCACGCGCAATGGCGACGGGCGCCCATACGCTATTGCTTGACGAGCCAGCCGCGGGAATGAATCCCGCGGAAACCCAAGAAATTGCGCAGGTGATTAGTCGATTGGGAAGCGAGCGGAACTATACAATTATAGTAATCGAACATGACATGCACGTGGTAGAAGGAATCAGCGATCGAGTGATTGCTCTCGACCATGGCGTGGAAATTGCTCAGGGAAGCTTTGATCACGTAGCTACAGACGCAAATGTGATCGAGGCCTATTTGGGTAGAGGATCGGCGGCGACGAAGTGACGCAGCCATTGCTTGAACTGCGGAATGTTGATACTTTTTATGGGCCAATCCACATTCTGCAAAAAGTGAATTTGAGGGTCAACCAGGGGGAACTTATCGCACTCCTTGGCGGAAATGCTTGTGGGAAATCTACGACGCTAAAGACAGCATTGGGGTTGGTTATCCCCAGATCGGGTGAGGTTTTTTTCAAGGGCATCGATGTCACGAATATGAAAGTTGCTGACCGGATTAAATTGGGACTCGCAGTGGTTCCAGAAAACCGGCGCCTTTTTGGGCCGCTCACCGTGATGGAAAATTTGCAGCTTGGGGCATACACGAGTAAGGCATCCAGTAGAGAGAACTTCAGTAGAGTTTTTGAGCTTTTTCCCCGAGTGGCGGAAAGGCGCAACCAAATGGCAGGGACGCTTTCGGGCGGTGAGCAGCAGATGGTTGCTGTTGCTCGAGCATTGATGTCTAATCCAGAGCTGCTACTCATGGATGAGCCATCAATGGGTCTTGCGCCTATACTCGTGGAGCAGTCATTTGAGATGATCTCGAAGTTGCATAGCGGAGGAGTCTCCATGCTGGTGGTAGAACAGAATGCGAATATGGCACTTACAGTTGCCGATCGAGGTTACGTACTCCAGACTGGTCGCATTGTTCTTGAAGGGCCAGCTCGAGAATTGTCTGAAGATGAAGAACTTAGGAAGGCGTATCTTGGACGCTAATCAGACGCAAGCTATTAAGCGCGAACATTTCAAAGTGTTCGAAAGTCGCGCCTATCTCAATTCGTGCTCTCAGGGTGCGCTGGCAGATGAGGTGCGAGCGGCATACGATCATTATCTTGACCAACTTGAAGAGTTCGGCTCACTGTGGGAAACGTGGGTTGGTGTTCAGGAAGACGTCCGAGATCAACTTGCCAGAGTTTTTGTAACACAAGCGGATCAAGTAGCGGTAACTACGAGCGCCTCAGCTGCCGTGAATGCTATTGCAAGTTGCTTTGATTTCCGTAAAGGTCCAAATAAGATTTTAACCACTTCACTTGAGTTCCCAACTATCGGTCAAATTTGGCACGCTCAAGAGCGTAATGGAGCAGACGTAGTCCACATTCCCGCGGATTTGGATCACCGGTTACCTGCTGAGCGAATCGCGGCCGCGATTGATGCCGATACGGCGATGGTTTCGGTCACCCACGTCTGCTATCGCAATGGCGCTATGAACGATATCAAGGCGATAGTAGATGCGGCACACGAAAGAGGTGTCCCCGTTCTCGTTGATGCGTATCAGTCAACGGGTGCGATTCCCATTGATTTTGAAGATCTCGGTGCAGATTTCCTAGTAGGCGGGGTCCTCAAGTACGCATTGAGCAGTCCTGGTGTTGGTTTCGCTTTAGTTAATAACAAGACCGTGTCGGATCTTATTCCAAGCACAACGGGATGGTTTGCCGCGCGAGATATCTTCTCAATGAATATTTACGAATTTGACCCAGCGAAAGACGCCAGGCGATTTGAGGCGGGAACTCCTTCGGTACCGAGTTTGTTCGCGGCGCAAGCTGGATTAAAATTCCTGCTTGATATCGGTGTGGAGAATGCCTGGGGTGTTTCGAGTCAGTTGCATGATCAACTTCGCGCAGGTGTGAGCGAGCTCGGTGGAATTTGCGCGACGCCTGATGGGCTGGGAGAGCACGGACCGATGCTCGCCGTCGCGTCAACCGATGAGCATGCGCTAGTTGCTGCAATGGCCAAAGACAACGTTGTTGTGTCTTCCCGCGATGGGAATATACGGATCAGCCCCCACTTCTATAACAATAGTGAAGATGTTGCAGCCGCTCTTCGATCGATGGCGAAAAACAAGCACCTGCTCGTTACCTAAGTGCTAACGGGTTTCGTCTTAGGAAGCCAGCGCGGTTTCTAGGGAAATGTTTGCTGAGGCGTAGAGCAGTGCCACTGGGCAAGTGTCCTTAGCCTGTTGGGCGAGTTGGGCAAATGTCGCGGCTGTCATGCCTGGAACGGTTCCGGTGGTGACCAGTTCGATCTTGTTGATGCGAAAGCCCTCATCTGTGTGAGCCAAGGTTACAACGGCTGTCGTGTCAATTTTGATCCCGTCCATTGACTGTCCGCCTTCTTCAATCAGGTTTGCAACGGACATGGAAAAGCACCCAGCCAAAGCTGCCCCGAGCATCTGCTCTGGATTCGTTCCCGCCTCTTCCTCAATGCGGGCTTTAAGGTTGTAAGGGACGCTTGGTCCGCTCTTACCCAATTGCAGGGTGCCCTTTCCTGTGGGAACCGAACCGGACCACATTGCTTTTGCGTGGTGTTTGCTCATCTGGGCAGTATATATTGGGGTGATGAGTGAGGGGCAAGTTGTTAATCCGGCAGATTGCACACCCAAGACCCTCTCCGAAAGCGGTCTACGAGTTCGGGAAATGATCCATCCCAAATTTTATGCAGAACCTATGATCTTACGTCAGTTAGAATTGACTCAAGGTTCGACGCCTTTTATGAGTTGTTCGGACCACGATGAACTTCTTTATGTCCTCCATGGGTCCTGTGAGATTGAGGTTTCTCAGGAAGGTCAAACAAATAGCTATACGCTTTCCGTCGGATCTGCGGTCCAGGTGCATTGCGAGTCGCAGTGGCGCTTTGCGTCGGCGGATAATACGACGGTTTTATCGTTCCTTGTGCCCGCACCCACTACACCATGGGGGCAAGCACTTGCAAAGTCAACGCAAACGGTTGTTGATGTTGCCAAGCTAGGTGCGCAGGCAGCGGAGAGTGCGACTGCGGATCGTCAGTTTGAAGTTCTGTTTAATGCCGAAAGGGGTAGTCGGGGGGCAACAATGTTTGTTGGTTTTATACCAACATCGGGGGCGCCCGAGCACTATCACCTGTACGACGAAATCTGCGTAATTGTTCGGGGCTCTGGAGCAGTTCACACCCTTGATAAAAAACAAGAGCTCGGTGTGGGGAGCGCATTTCATGTGGCTCCCCGACTCCTACATGCCATTGAGAATCCTAACCCGGAGAACTTGTGGTTGCTGGGTGTGTTTCGGCCCGAAGGTTCTGCAGCTGCTTCTTATTACCCTGATGGCAGGCCTGCTCCAAATAACGAAGATTAATCTACTGGGAGACTGGTGAGTGTCTCGTTGAGCGGTAGGTTACGAATATGGAATTGCAGGGCGCATTCACGTTCTTGGCAATCGATGGTGCAGATGTGCGAATCACATAGTGGCCAGAGGATCTAAGATTCAGCCAGGGCGCGGTCGTATCGCGCACGGCAATCAAAGGCGGCAACTTTGTATTCACATGTGGCCAACAAGAGCAACCACAAACGATGGTGGACCTACAGACGCTGTTCGTAGCAGTTTGGTCTTGGAGTCGAGTTTGCCCAAGATCGCAATCATTGATGAAGACGCAAATACCCAGTACGTGGATGGAACACCGGTGGTGTTCAGCTTGCCTGCGCGGACGGAGTCGCTGCGCCCATTTACTCGCGCAACCTGACGGCTTCCCTGGATCCAGCGGTGAGTTGTTACGGAGCTGGCCCCTCTGGAGCGACCCAAGATTTTTCGTTTGCTAGTGGCGCGCACGGGTTTGCTAGCGTCGATCTGGTCGGCGATGAAGGTCTTCCTTCTGCTCAATGACGTCACACTTGCGAACTCCGTTCATGATGCTGAGGAATTTGTTCTGCAAGTTGCCCGCGGGGAACTCTAATTGCAGGCAATCAGTCAGTGGATCTCTGCGCATTCTTGAGTTACCACCCCCACCTCAGGGACCCCTTCGGATAGCGAAAAACTCCAATCCAACAGGCATGGAAGGTGATTTAGACCTACTGTTTGCCCGTACAAGGAGCAATGTGCGGGGAAGGGTGCTGACTTATGTCATTCATTGTGAGGAACTACCAGGACAGCGACTTGGAACCTGTTGTGCACCTGTGGGAAGTAACCCCCGGTATGTCATCGGTGTACTCGATCGCCGAATGCATTGCCGCGCTGCGCGGTGACGCGTTCGCCATCGTTGCCGTGCACCAAGACACTGTGGTCGGTGCAGCCGTTGCAAATGTTTCGGAATCGCGGGCCTGGGTTATGCGGCTCGCTGTCGATTCGAATCATCGTGGTGAGGGAGTGCCATCGGCGCTTCTCACGCATCTCGAGGATCGACTCGTCAACGCAGGCGTGGCAACGATCTCCTATCTGCTCACCGAGGAAGAGCAGATGGCAGA
>JBDQMZ010000146.1:0-3961 GCA_040261955.1 Candidatus Nanopelagicales bacterium | reverse complement strand
CCCGAAGACACGCTGCAAGACGCACTCAGCGGAATGTTGCAGACTGCAGCGGGCATGTCGGCAGTTGTTAATGGCCGTGGTCAGTACCTGGGCACTTGCACGATTGAGTCGCTTGCATCGATGCTAATCGCTCAACCTAATGGTGGGTCGGCATGAGCACCGCTGTTGTTACCCCGCAACAAGGTTCGGCGGCTTCGCTGCCATCCAGGCGTAACCTGAAAATGACGCAATTGGATTTAATTGTTACCCCGATCTTCTTTGTGCTTTTGGCAATCCTGCTTGCCGTGGTGTGGATCTATTCCGATTTTGATCGAACGACAACGAGCATCTTGGAGCCAAGCCGACTGTGGACTCAGTTCAAGCAACAGATTTACCTCGCGTTGTGGTCAACGGCACTGGTCATTGTCCTGGCGATCCCACTGGGAATTTTGGTGACTCGCGAGGGCGCTCCACGACTCAAGAACAACCTTGTGAGTTTGCTCGGTCTGGGTCAGGCAATTCCGGCCTACGGATTGATCGTTCTATTCTTCGTCGCTTTCGGTCAAGGTTCCGTCACGGTCATTTTGGCCCTTGCCACGTTCGCACTTTTGCCCGTGCTTCGAAACACAATTGTGGGGTTGGAGCAGGTGGACCAGTCAGTCATTGAGGCGGGCAAGGGAATGGGCCTGACCAGCGTGCAAAGGTTGCGCAAGATAGAACTGCCCTTGGCAGTTCCCGTGATCATGGCTGGCATTAGAACGGCCACAGTGATCAACGTTGGCATGGCAACGCTCGCGTATCTCATCGGTGGTGGGGGCCTTGGTGAGACTATTGCTGCAGGGCTAAAGAACGGACGACCAACCGCGATCTTCGTGGGTGCAGTGTTGGTTGCACTCATTGCTCTGGCCCTCGATTTCCTGGGTGGTCTAGCTCAGCGGTATCTGAAGCCCAAGGGGCTCGCTTAGCCTCGCTACGCTCAGGGCATGTTCGACACCATCGGAGGCTTGCCGGTTCATTCGCTGGTCATCCATGTGGTGGTTGTTCTTATCCCACTCTCCGCAATTGGCGCGATCCTGATCGCAGCGCGACCAAAGTCCCTGCGACTCTTTGGCGCAGCCACCGTTGTGGGCGCGGGGTTGGGGACTGCAGCTGCATTTGTTGCGAAGGAGTCGGGGGAGAGCCTGGCGTCGCGAGTCGGTTTGCCCGAGACCCATGCAGATTTCGGGGACAAGCTCCCGATTCTGGCACTGGCCTATTTCGTGGTCCTTACTGTTTTCTGGCTTTATGCCCGTGGAGTTCCCTTAAACAGGAATAGACCTCTCTGGCTCAAAGTATTTGGTGCGGTGCTGATCCTTATTTCGATTGGAATTTCTTACTTCACATTCATAACAGGTGACACGGGTGCTGAGGCGACATGGTCAAAGGTGATTGAAGAGACAAACTACGGTGATTTTGAAACCGCGCATTAGTTTTTGTCAGTAAGTACTTTTTGGTAATACTCATTCTCTTGATCTTTATTGGGAAAAGCAATCAATACAGTGACAAGGCCAATGAGTGTCAGCGCGAGTGCAACGCCGATTGCCAGTGTTTTGCCTTGAGTGAAGGCATCTGCTGCGCCAGCCAGAATCGCTTCTGAGGTTTTCCCGGAGTACTTTGATGCGACTTCAGCGGCAGAGGAGTAGGACGAAGCAAGTTCAGTTGACACCGTTGAGGTTACTTTTGACGCGTCTGACTCGGGGAGATCGGTTAGCTGGGCTCGAACAGAAATTGCATATGTAGCAGCGAGGAATGTTCCCATCACGGCTTGGATGATTGCGCCACCGAGGTCACGGGTTAAATCGAGGAATGCTGAACCCATGCCTGCGCGAGCAGGGGGAACCGATCCCATGAGTGCGCGAGATGCTGGTGTCACTGAAAGGCCAACGCCAATTCCAACGAATGCATAGCCGGCCAAGACCCATCCCATGCTGACGTCTTTTGTCCACATCACCAACATGATGGCGAAGGCAATGGCCACCGAACTGAGCCCGAGGGAAAAGCTGAGCTTGCTGCCTTTCTTAACAACCAACTTGCCTGCCACCTGGCCAAAGATCATTGTTCCAATTGCGGTTGGCAGGACAACGACCGCTGCGAGCAATGCCGAGTAGCCCAAAACATTTTGGGAGAACTGCTGCCCAATGAACATGGTGCCGATCAAAGAACCAAATGTGATTACCCCGGCAATAAAGGCGACCCACAGGGTGCGAGCCTTGAGGAGCGGGAGATAAATCAGCGGATTCCCCGCCCGAGTTTGGCGCCAGAAAAATAGTGCGAGAAATACGAGAGAAATCAGGAAAGTCCAGAGCAAAGTCCATTCCAAGCCATTAGCAACTTGTTCAATGGTCAACACCAGTAGAAGTACCCCAATGATCGAAAGCACTCCACCAATGTGATCCACGGGCCGAGAGTCTTCATCGCATTTCCATGGGAGAACAAAGAGTCCAATGACAAGGGCTATGAGTACGATCGGAACGGCGATGAGGAATACCGAACCCCACCAAAAGTATTCGAGGAGCCAACCGCCCATGACGGGTCCAAGTGCGGCAACACCACCTCCAACTCCTGACCACAGAGCGATCGCGGTGACCTTGGCATGATTTCGATACAAACTTGAAATCAATGAGAGAGTGGTGGGGAACAGTAATGCTGCGGCAAGTCCTGATGTGAACCGACCGAGAACGAGAATTTCGGGATTAGGCGCGAGGGCCGAGATGAATGCGGTGGGGACAGTAAGAACTGCGCCAAGAACAAACATCAACTTGCGACCATAACGGTCTGCAAGTGCTCCGAAGTAGAGAACGGTGGATGCCAGACCCAGTGCGAAAGCATTTGCAATCTGCGTGAGATCAGCTTGGGATGCATTGAGGTCGCGACCAATCGATGGCAATGCGACGTTGGCAACGGAGAGCGAGATATTCGAAACAATGGCGCCGGTAACCAGCGCCAGTAACACAAAAGCACTCTTGGGTGGCTTATCAGCGGCAGGAGCTGCGGAGTTCACTTGCTGTGCATCACTCATTGGCCCAGCGTAACCATGCAACGGGATTATCTGATCACCATCTATGCGATCACATTTTCTATGCGAGGGTAATGCCCATTTCTGTTGCAGCTTTCATGAGCGCTTTATCCAGGGTGGCGATTGGCGAGCCGGTAAGCATCGCAATTCGCAGATACGTAGCGTCATAAGCCGAAAGCCCATGAGTCAGAGCAGCTGCCACGATCATTTCAGGATCGCCTTCATCGACTGTAGCGAAAGGCAACTTCATGAGGTCGCGCATAATGACGGCGGACTCGGCGTCCGTGATGTCACCGCGACGCCGCCAGGTGGTGAGTACATTGGTCACCTCAAAACGCCAGAGATGAGGAACGATCGCAACGTGATCTTCAAAGAGTGAGCGTTTTGCGAGTGCACTGGGCTGGGCTCCCGTGGTGAACCACTCAAGAGCAAGTGATGCATCAAGGACGAAGGACTTCAATCTCGCCCGGATTCAATGTCCGCCTTGATTGATGATCCATGACCGAGTGTCACGAGGCGTGAGTCTGCACGTTCCCAGAATTCGGACCAATTGGTCTCAGGTTCCTGTTCGATGCCAGGAATCAAGCGGGCTACGACTCGACCATGCTTTGTAATGGTGATGTGTTCCCCGTGCTCGACCCTCTGAAGGAGCTCGGACAAGTGGGTCTTAGCTTCGAAAGCACCAACTGTAGTGGTCATAATGCAACTTTAGGATAGTTTCAACCAGTCGTCAACCAGATGTAGCTTCAGTGCTTTTGGGCTTTTGGCGCAATCATGGGCCTATATTGGTGGTCAATAGCTGTTTCGCTGAGTGAGGGGCAAAAGGGTGAAGAGCAACACGGCTCGCGGGGGTTCTCGGTATCCCACCCCAACCCACCCCCATTTTTTCAGCGGCAAAAACAGGGTTTTTTTACTATTTATACCTAT
>JBDQMZ010000145.1:0-6908 GCA_040261955.1 Candidatus Nanopelagicales bacterium | reverse complement strand
GGGTAGAGAGTTGCTGCATTGCCTTCCAACCCAACGGAGAGTGGCTTTCTATTTTTCTTTGCATCAAGAACCAAATCGAGCGCGGTCTCAATATCGGGTGCAACCACGTCGAGATAGCGGTCCTTCACGCGCCGGTGGAGGCGCGAGGGATCAATATCAATCAACAGGCAAACCCCTTCACACATGGTGACGGCAAGTGGCTGTGCCCCACCCATTCCACCGCATCCAGCCGTGAGTGTCAGAGTTCCGGCAAGGGTGCCTCCAAATTTCTTGTCCGCGATTGCAGCAAAAGTTTCATAGGTTCCCTGCAAGATTCCTTGGGTGCCGATATAGATCCAGGAACCGGCGGTCATTTGGCCATACATGGTCAAACCCAGTTGCTCCAGGCGGCGGAATTCAGGCCACGTGGCCCAGTCGCCCACCAGATTTGAGTTGGCAATGAGTACTCGCGGTGCCCACTCGTGCGTTTGCATGATTCCAACGGGCCGACCCGACTGGACCAACATGGTTTCGTCGGCTTTGAGCGTTTGCAGGCTCTTGATCATGGCATCAAAACTGCGCCAATCCCTCGCAGCTTTTCCGGTGCCACCATAAACAACCAATTTCTCCGGGTGCTCGGCCACGGCTGGGTCGAGGTTGTTCTGCAACATGCGCAGTGCTGCTTCCTGAGGCCAGCCCAAAGTCGAAAGTTTGGTGCCTCGCGGCGCATGGATTTCTCTTGTGGGGTCAAAGGTAGGAGTGATCAGTTCTGAACTCATAGAAACATTGTTCTCCTTCGCCGTCTCGAACTGTGCGTTTCCATGGAAATGTAGTCTCGTATCCGAGACTTTGTCTGAGACTTTATGCGAGACTTTGTCCGTGACTCAAGTGCCTGCGGCCGAAAAAACCATGCAGATCCTGCTTGCCCTTGCCCGTGCAGCAGGTCCCATGCCCGCGGCGAAGATTGCCAAGGAAACAGGTATTGCCCGTTCATCGCTCTATCATCTGCTCACGTCCATGGAGTCCCTGGGCTTCGTGGTACCGGTGGAACCCGCAGGTTGGGGGCTTGGTGCGAGCGCATTTGAAGTGGGCTCTGCCTACCTTCGCCACGAACCCCTTGAGCATCAGGCGCGCCCAGTTATTTCTAGAGCGATCAAAGGGCTCAGATCCATTGCCCCTGTTGTCGCTCACCTTGGAGTTTTGCGTGGCTCCGACACCTTGTACATCGCCAAAGAGTCAAGTAGCCCCAACATCACTCTGGTGACCGACATCGGCGTCCGGCTTCCGGCAGCGCTTACTGCATCGGGCAGAGCCATGTTGGCATTCTTGCCTCGTGCTCAAGTGCGAGCACTCTTTCCCAATGCATCAGCCTTTACGAGTCGGACAGGAAAGGGCCCGCAGACACTCCCTGAACTGCGCACGATTCTTGCCCGCGAGTGCCGTGCCGGGTATTCCAGTGAATCGGGGTTTGTCTCGCCTGAACACTCATCAGTTGCCAGCACAACATTTGATCACCTTGGCCAACCTGTTGCAGCGATCGGTTTAACGTATCGGGATGGAACGGTAAATGACCGGGAACGAGAAGAATTGATCGACACTGTGAGAGACTCCGCAAACGCACTCACACAACGAATTGGTGGACACAGGCCGTGAATGATGTGAACAATCTCCAGGCACAGTCAAGTGAGGACCCACTATGGCCGCGTGCGAATTCACTTTTGAGTCGCGACTCAGGAGCCCCAATTGCCATCATTGGAATTCCAGCGTGTGAGACATCGATCAGTGCAACTCGGGCGGACACAACTCCGGGAGCAGTGAGGGATGCTTTGCGGCGCTATTCCACCTTCAGTTCAACTCACGAGATAGATCTTGAAAACCTCAATATTTTCGATGCAGGTGATGTCGAATCACCCGATCACAAGGAAGGCGAAGCCCGAGTTGCGCTGGCTCTCGATTCCTTGAAAGAAAAAATTGTCATTGCCATTGGTGGCGACAACTCGATCACCTTTTCGGTAGCAACTGCACTTGCGGGTGAGTCCATCAAGCAATCAGGACTCATCACTTTTGATGCACATCATGACCTGCGCGATGGAGTTAGCAATGGCTCGCCCGTGCGCCGTCTGGTGGAGGCCGGAATGCCGGGCGACAACATTGTGCAAGTCGGCATTGCTGATTTTTCCAACTCCGCCCACTATGCGCGCCGAGCTCAAGACATGGGCATCACGGTTATCCCACGCGCAGACTTCAATGCACGGCCCATTGGATCGATTGTTGATCAAGCAATTGAGATAGCAAGCCAAGGTGGTGGCCATCTTCACGTGGACATTGATGTCGACGTGTGTGATCGATCGGTTGTTCCTGGCTGTCCTGCTGCCGCACCGGGCGGACTTTCTGCCGATGAATTGCGACAAGTGTCATTTCTCATGGGAGCGGATTCGCGGGTGGGCTCCGTCGATTTCACCGAAGTGGATGCTCAAGCGGATAGCCCTGACGGCAGAACCGTGCGACTTGTTGCCCTGTGCATCCTCGAATTTCTCTGCGGTGTGGCTAGCCGAGACCTATAGTTCAATTTTGCCCACAGGCATTCTGGTCTCAACCACTTCCTTTCCAACTTTTTCCACCCGGTACGCCGCAGGTCCGGTAAGGGGATCGACCTCGTAGTCGGAATACACGGCAACGGGCTCCGTGTTTTCATAAAGAATTCCAATGCGATCATCAGTTGCGTATGTCAGTGGTAGCAACTCTTTATGCACGAGGTCGTGTACGAGGGGACGTCGTTGTTCCTCTGAGTCGTAGTGCACTCCGTTGCCATAGGGGAGCAGAGCTAGACCATCAAGTGCCGGCCTTAGCTCTTTCCCATAGGAATCCGTTGGTCCGCCAACATGCCAACAGATGGAGCCAGCGCTCACGCCGGCAAGAATTGTGCCCTGATCCCAAGCGTCATGCATGATCGCGTCGAGCCCATGAGCGCGCCAGACAGCGAGCAGGTTCACCACACTTCCTCCACCCACCCACACAATGTCACTCTTGCCAATCAGATCGGCGGGATTGTGGTTCGGCATCATGAATAAGGACAGATGATCAACCTCACAGGACACCCTCGACATGGCCGAGTACATGGTTGCCAGATAGGCGGAGTCATCACCAGACGCGGTCATGATGAATGTCACTCGGGGGCGCTCTTTGCCCGTCAATTCCAAAGCTTTCAGCATGAGTCCGCCGGGTTCATGCCCGCCGGTGGCCTTGCGCTGAATGAAGCCTCCACTTGTGGCAAGAATTTTGCGTGTCATGACGACAAGTAAATCATCGTTGAGGCCAAGCACGCTGTTTGATAATAGGTTTAGTCAGCCGGGCCCAAGTTTTTTGAGCAATTTTATTGAGCAAGGAGTGTGCAGGAATTTTGATTCTTTAGCCGTTCATTCAATGCCCAGACCATGAACGCGATCGAGGCGAGTGCGAGGAACGGCTGAATGGGCGCAAACCAGGTGACTGCCCCTGATGCTCCAATGGCAATCAGGACCAGTTTGTTGCAGACAGGGCAACCAACAGCAAAGAATGAGACGAACCCGCCAATAGTTCCCCACCGCAGTGCCGAGTCTTTTTCATCATCGTCTTCGGGTTTGGGGGCTTCTGCGGGTTCACGCACATAGGTTGCCATGAGAAGGCCGCCGAGAATTCCGGTGATAATTACTGTGGGATATGACCACCAGGTGGTTTCAATCGAGCGACCGAAAATGGGGTTGGGGATCACCGCTGTGGGCAGTGCAATGATCACAGCGATGCCCAATCCGAAAATCAATGCAGACCACCAACGGCGAGCGCTCCAGGTTGACAGGGCGACTCGCCACGTGCTGAAAAAAGTGGTGAGCTCCATGTTGCTACAATACCCCACGGGGTATATTCCCAAAAGGTACGTTCCTGATTTTGGAGGCATCACAGGCCATGTCACTGCCAAGTTTGCATAAACAACCCGCGTGGTTCGGAACGGTCATGGGCACGGGCGCAATCGCAATATTGTTCAATCTTCAGGCCGATGGATTTGATTCCACATTGCTTGAAGTCATCGCCATCGTCCTACTGTGGATTGCCAGCCTGGTGGCGATTGTGCTGTGGCCTAGGTACCTGAAGCGGTTACGCAGCAGGCATGAACTCAACGAGGAAGTCGGCGACCCAAACCACGGCGCAATGCTCGCGACCCTGCCTGCAGGCCTGCTTGTTTTGGCCATTGGGTGGGGCTCAATTGGTCCAAAGACGTTGCCCACCGGGGTCGCACTCTGGATTGCCGGGATCCTTGTCGTGCTGGGTGCTTTCGTTGCGATTGGCTTCTCCGCCTACTGGGCCTCAACCATCAGTCGCAGGGAAGTGGGACTGGAGCGCGTTAATGGCGGATGGCTCATTCCTGTGGTCATGAACCTTCTGGCCCCTATTGCCGTTGTGCCATTTGTCCAACAGTTTCCCGAGCATGCGGCACCGCTGCTTGCAATTGGCTTCGGGTTTCTGGGCATAGGTGCGTTGCTTTTTCTCGCAATTTTTGCGTTGCTCGTTATTCGGATTGCAACGCAGGTGCCACTTCCTAGTGCCATGGCACCTTCCCTCTGGATTCCACTTGCTCCAGCCGGCGTATTTGGTGTTGCCCTCATTCGGTTGACGCAAGCAGCACAAGAAACTAATTTCGTGGGCAAGGACGCTGTCTTCATCGCGGCCGCGGTAGCGAGCATGGGAATTGGTTTCGGAATTTGGTGGGCCATTTTCGCGTTCGTTGATTTGCGTCGTTCCCACACGCAAGGTGGGATTCCATTCCACCTGGGGTGGTGGGGATTCGTGTTCCCGGTTGCAGCAATGGCATTGTCCATCTCGCTTGTTGACCAACTCATTGATTCAGCGGACATCGTGGCGGTTCTCGCCTCGGCCATTGCAATTGGTGTGTGGGGATACGTAACATTTCGCACGATTGTTGCCGTAGTGCGACATCGCGCTGAGGTGTAGGGGCGCCCCCGAGCCAGATTCACTCCAGGAACTGCTGCTGGGTACCATCGGAGCAGGTGCCTGCTGGCAGGTCAGCTGACGGCGCATCTATCCGGCTTAGCCCGGGTGAGTGCGAGGACAAATAGTGTCGACATTCCCAGATTCAAATTCTCCTGAGCGTATGCATATCGCAGACCAGGCCACCATCGATGTGATTCTTAAATATGTCAATGAACGGCTGGTGCTCCCTGAGGCTCCGGTTGATGGTCTTGGCAATCGCGAAGAGATGAAGGCCGCCCTCGAGGGATTAATTGGTTCTGGACCCAGGGATCCCGCAGAGGTGCTTGGGATCTACGAGAAGTATTTGGCTGACACGATCCTCTCAGCGGACAGCCCCCGATTCTTTGCCTTCATTCCTGCTGCGCCAACGAAAGCATCATTACTTTTTGACATGGTGGTGTCGGCGGCTTCACTTCAGGGCTGTTCGTGGCTCGAGGCGGCGGGTGCCGTTATGGCGGAGAACCAGGCGCTACGAACTCTTGCTGATATCGCGGGAATGCCCGAGTCTGCAGGTGGCACATTTGTGTCGGGTGGCAGCGCCGGAAACCTCTCTGCACTCGTTGTCGCACGGGATACGGCTCGAAATAGAAAACGCGCCTCGGGGGAATCCTTGTATCCGCTGGCCGTTGTGGTGAGCGATCAGGCCCACTCGTCGATTAAAAACGCACTCAATATTTTGGACATGCAAGCGGTGGTTGTTCCAACAGCAGACGGCCGCATGACTCACTGTGATCTTGATAAAGCTCTCGCAGGCCTTGATGTGAGTAACGTTGTAGCAATCGTGGCAACCGCAGGCACAACGAATGCAGGAATCGTCGACTCCATTGATGCAGCGGCCGATACCGCGGCCAAATATGGATGGTGGTTGCACATTGACGGCGCCTACGGCGGCGCCGGAATGTTGGATCCAACAAAAAAGCCTCTGTATCAAGGCGTTGAACGGGCTGATTCGATTGTGATGGATCCGCACAAATGGTGGTTCGCTCCATTTGACTCCGCGGCCTTGATTTATCGCAACCCACAATTGGCAAAATCAGTCCACACTCAAGATGCGTCCTATCTCGATGTGATTCACGCTGACGCAGAGACAGAATTCAATCCGAGTGACCTTGCCTATCACCTGACTCGACGTGCTCGAGGAATGGCGCTGTGGTTTTCACTGGCAGTCAATGGTCTGGATGCCTACCGAGACGCAGTGGTCAAGGGAAACCAATTGGCGCAATATGCAGCCAAGCGGATCATGCAACACCCGGATCTGGAATTAATACGTGAACCAGATCTTTCAGTCGTGCTCTTTCGCCGCAATGGGTGGAACGCCGATGATTACGATCGTTGGACTCAAGAGTTATGGGACAAGCAAATTGCTTTCGTCACATCAAGTGCATGGAATGGCGAAACAATAGGTCGACTCGTGTTCCTGCATCCAGCTACGACAACTGACATGGTCGATCAAGTGATCGACACATTACAAACTATCGCCCAAGATTGAGTTTTTCGAGGCCCTTCCACGAGAGTGGAAGTAAACCTGCAGCCAGTGCAATTTTGAGGGCGTCCCCAATGAGGAACGGCGTCAGGCCGAGTGAAATTGCCGTTGCCCAACTTGCATCGAGGGACACTTTGAGCCACGAAACACCAACGGCGTAGATGGCAATATTGCCAACAACCATGAGCGCTGTTGTTCGCAGTGGCGTTGTGGTGTTGCCGCGTTCTGCCAATTTGCCCACAATGAAGGCAGCGAGAATAAAGCCGAGGATGTAGCCGAATGATGCACCACCCCAACCCGATGACCCCTCAGAGAACCAGGGAACTCCGAGAACGCCTGCAAGTGCATAAACGGTCATGGCGAGAACACCCCGAAGTGAGCCAAGGGCGGCGCCTGTTAGGAGCACCGCGAATGTTTGAAG
>JBDQMZ010000144.1:0-3235 GCA_040261955.1 Candidatus Nanopelagicales bacterium | reverse complement strand
GGATCAATGCGATCCTGAAACGTCCTGACTCGCCTGACGCTTCTATCTATTTACCTCGGCGCGATCTCGCGACCCTTTTGAGCGAGGAATTGAAACGGCTTGATCCTGACGACGTCTATGGGGCTGTGATCAGAGAATTTGGTCGGCAGCAATGATTCTTTTGACATGACCACTGATCCCATGACCACTGAGCAATGCGTTGAACAAGCGCTCGCACTACTCATTACTTCTCTCTCAACGGCTGAACTAGACGCACTTGAGCCAGATGCTATGCATCACATCGTGCTCACTGGTGGCGGAGCGGGGATGAGCATTACGAGTCGACTACAGGAAGTCGCCAAAGCGTTGTCCCCTCGACTGTGGTCGAACATTCACATGTGGTGGGGCGATGAACGTTTCGTGCCGATCGACTCAGAATTGCGCAACGACCACAACGTGGAACAACTGCTCGGAGAGTTCTACATCGCTGAAAATGTGCATCGGGCCCCTTCCACAGACGACTGTGACAGCGTCTTCGAGGCTGCTCACATTTACGCGAACGAGCTCGCGCGATTTGGCTCCAAGAATCTATCCACTCCACAATTCGATGTGGTGCTCCTGGGTCTAGGTCCTGATGGGCACGTGGCCTCGCTATTTCCCCATTCGCCCCTGCTCACCGATACGGGCGTTTGCTTTGGCTTGGAAAACTCGCCAAAACCTCCACCACAGCGCATAACAATGTCGTTTTCAACACTCAATTGCTCCACAACCACTGTCATATTGGCATCAGGTGCGGCAAAAGATCAGGCTCGTGAAAGGCTAACAACGCGATCGGGTTCGATTCAACAAACTCCCGCGCTCGGCATCAGTGCTCGAGAAATCGTAATCCTCGGCTGACAGTCAAACGACCACTACTTTCCGTGCAACTTATCAATTGCCTCTTGAAGGATCGCGGCACCATCTTTGTCTGAACGTCGCTCTTTGACGTAGGCCAAGTGCGTTTTGTAGGGCTCAATCTTTGGTGGCTGCGGCGGGTTATCCTTGTCTGTCCCCGCGGGCAAACCACATCGAGGGCAGTCCCATTCCTCGGGGACTTCGGCCTCGAGAGCGAAACTGGGCTTGGACTCATGTTTGCGACTGCACCAAAAGGAGACAAAGAAACGTGGGGCAGCTTCGCCGCGCTCCGCTTCGCCCATGGGACCTGCGCCGACTCGACTCCCGCGAATTGCACTTCCACCAGCCATGTGATTGTTCCTAACGTCGTGTGTGGTCTAAGAGATCAGGTCATGCGGTTAGAACTAGGAGCCCGTTCGCACGAGTAGGCCAACTCCAACGATGCACGCAGCCCAAATGAGGCCCAATGCAACCGTAAGGCGGTCGAGGTTCTTTTCTGCAACTGACGAGCCACCCACGGAAGAGCTCACACCGCCACCAAAGAGATCCGACAGCCCCCCACCTTTACCGCGGTGCAGGAGGATCAAAACGATAAGCAGCACACTCGTGATAATCAGAATCACCGCGAGTGCGATAGTGATGGCATTAATCATGCTGGTGTGCAGACCTTTCAGATATGTTCGCCGCGCGGTGCCCGACGAGTTGAGCCATAGGACAGGATATGTGAAAGTCCCTCTTAGCCTTCAACAGGGTGCAGGCGATACCGCACAATGCCGACAAATTCGTCAGCATCAAGGCTCGCACCGCCAACTAGAGCGCCGTCGATGTCCGCTTTCGCCATGATTCCAGCCACATTGTCTGCCTTGACCGACCCGCCGTAAAGGATTCGGACACTCTTGGCTGCATCAGCACCCCATTGAGCCGCCACATGGTCCCTAATGGCCTGGCAGACCTCTTGAGCATCCTCAGGGGTGGCAACCATTCCGGTACCGATTGCCCAGACCGGTTCATAGGCGATTACCAAGTCGGCAACTTGGGTGTCACTGAGGTCAGCCAATGATCCATCTATCTGTGCAAGAACATGGGGTACTGCTTGACCGGACTCGCGTATTTCCAGCCCCTCACCAACACACACGATTGGCGTCAGTTCATTGGCAATCGCAATCTTTGTCTTGGCATTAACCAACGCATCAGATTCGGAATGATTTTCCCTGCGCTCGCTGTGCCCCGTCAGTACAAATGTGCAGCCCAGTTTGGCCAACATACTGGCCGAAATGTCACCTGTATGGGCACCCTTGTCAAATGGGGAGAGATCTTGGGCGCCATAGCGAATGTCGTACTTGTCTCCCTCGATTAGCGTCTGAACAGAGCGCAAATCTGTAAAAGGAGGGATGACAGCCACGTCAACGGCCTCGAAGTCTGCTTCATTGAGGGCAAATGCCAGCTTCTGAACCAACGCTATGGCCTCGAAATGATTGACGTTCATTTTCCAGTTCCCAGCCATCAGCGGCATGCGGATCGGTTTCTTGGGCTTGGGGGGCATGGGATTTGCTTTTGAACCACTCATTGTTGTCCTTTCAAGACAGCTAAACCTGGTAATGACTTGCCTTCAAGGAATTCGAGGCTGGCTCCCCCACCGGTACTAATGTGGTCAAACTTAGTCTCATCGACATCAAGTACTCGGACCGCAGCCGCGGAGTCGCCTCCACCAATCACGGTGTAGGCACTGCTTTCGGCCATTGCTTGCGCGATGGCCAGTGTTCCTCCGGCAAACGGTTCCATTTCAAAAACTCCCATGGGTCCGTTCCACACGACCGTGGCGGATCCAGCGATTACCCCAGCGTATTCCTGTCGAGTGAGCGGACCAATATCAAGCCCCATCCAATCAGCGGGAATGGAATCGGCAGAAACAATCTGAGTCTTCGCATTCGCGTCAAAGCTGTCTGCCACGACGAAATCAACAGGGAGCAGGAGCCGTACACCCAACTCAATTGCCTCCGCCATGAATGCGCGGACATCCTCAACGAAATCTGGCTGTTGTAGAGACTGCCCAACCTCTTTGCCCTGGGCCAGCAAGAATGTGTAGGCCATGCCTCCACCGATCAGCAGATTATCGACCCGCGGAAGTAGCGATTCAATTACACCGAGTTTGTCCCCCACCTTGCTGCCGCCCAGGATCACGGTTGAAGGACGAGCTGGTTCATCGAGGATCGCTGCGAATACGTCTGACTCGCTCTGAACCAGGAGTCCCGCAGCAGAGGGGACCAAGACTGCAATTTCGGTAACTGATGCTTGAGATCGATGCACCACTCCAAAACCGTCTGACACGAAGCATTCAGCCCACTGAGCCCACTCCCGTGCG
>JBDQMZ010000143.1:0-5981 GCA_040261955.1 Candidatus Nanopelagicales bacterium | reverse complement strand
GTGGCAGTGAAAGTGACGTTCTCTCACGATTCACTGGGGCCATCGCTTCAACCAATGCTGATGTCGTGGTGCGCATCACGGCAGACTGCCCACTCATGTCGCCTCATGTCATTGATTCGGTTGTTAATGAATTTCTCGCATCTGATGCAGACTACGTATCAAACACATTGGAACCAACTTTCCCTGACGGCGTTGACGTCGAAGTTGTTCGTGCGTCAGTGCTGGTCAATGTTGAGGCTCAAGCCACGGATCCTGCAGAACGTGAACACGTAACCCTGGGCGTATATCGCCGGCCCGAGGAATACATCGTTAAAAATTTTGCTGGCAGTTCCGACCTTTCTGAGCTGCGCTGGACCGTTGACTCTCCGGAGGATTTTGAGTTTGTCACCTGGGTTTACTCAGAGCTATATGGCGACAACCCCGAATTCGATGTCCCTGAGATCCTGGAACTACTGGCCAAGTACCCGGGCCAGTCCCGATCAGGCGCCGATTCCAAACGCAATGCCGCTCTGGATGGCCTTGATACCGGGGCAATGCAGCATAAAAACTGAGGTTGCTTGATCATTGGTTGAATGTTAAACTAACTCTACTTTCAACGAATGGAGAGACCATGCCCGCCGTGACCGCCGACACTTTGACCCTTCCTCGCTTCACAGTGCCACTGGACGCACGCCCCCGTTCGGTCAAGCGCGTGACCACAGCGCCACAAGGCCACGAGGGTGAAGGATTCCCCGTCCGCCGGGCATTTGCCATGATTGACCAAAGTGATCTCGACCCATTCATTCACATGGATCAAATGGGCGAGGTGGAGTACGCACCGGGTGAGCCCAAAGGGACACCATGGCACCCCCACCGCGGATTCGAAACCTTCACGTACCTGATTGATGGCCAGTTCCTGCACCAGGACTCCAATGGTGGCGGCGGAATCATTGAATCCGGTGGCACCCAGTACATGACAGCAGGCGATGGAATCCTGCACATTGAAACCCCACCCGAGCACCTCGTTGTTTCCGGCGGTCTATTTCACGGCATTCAACTCTGGATCAACCTGCCCAAGGACAAAAAACGCATTGCGCCGCAGTATCAAGACCTCCAGGGCATTGATGCATCCATGGTGACGAGTTCAGATGGTGGCGCAATTGTTCGCGTGCTCGCCGGTTCGGTTGCCGAGTTTGCTGGCCCCGGCATCTCACACACCCCTCTGGCAATCACCCACATCACTCTCGCACCGGGTGCTGAGGTCGAGATTCCATGGCGCAAGGATTTCAATGCACTGGCCTACGTCCTGGCTGGCTCCGGTTACGTTGGCGGTGAAATGCGCCCGGTCAGCACAGGGCAAATGGCTGTCTTGATCGATGGCGATACGGTGAAATTGCGCGCTGCCGATACTCAAGAGTCACGCTCCCCCAACTTTGATGTATTTCTCATTGGTGGCGCACCACTGCGCCAGCCTGTGTTCCAGTACGGGCCATTCGTCATGAGCACCAAGGCTGAAGTCATTGAAGCATTCGAGGACTTCCAAGCCGGCCGCTTTGGGCACATTCCCGCTGATGCAATTCAGCCTCACCGCATGTAATTGACTGCGAAGCCTCGGATTTGACTTTTTGGCCATAAGGGAGAATCTTTGGGCTCTTGGCCGGCGGCTCTAGCCCGGCCCCAGAAGATTGTAAAGTTGAGGAATCGTGTCAACGCTGTGGCGCACGCAGCACTTCAAGAAACTCATTGTTTCTCGCACCATTAGCAATATTGGTAACGGCATTGCACCCATTGCTTTGGCATTCGGAGTTTTGCATTTGCCGGGGACAACACCCACATCTCTCAGCATTGTGTTGGCCGCACAAGCAGTACCACTTGTCATCATGTTGCCCATCGGTGGTGTTCTGGCCGATAAATTGGGCCGAGCACGGGTCATTGGTATCGCTGACATGATCATGAGCATCTCAGTGATGACAATTGCGGTCTTGTTTCTCACCGGTAACGCAACCGTTCCACTCTTAGCCATTCTCGGGGTGGTCAATGGAACGCTAGCCGCATTTTGGTATCCCGCTATGAGCGCCCTGCCCCCAGAGGTTGTTCCAGACGAACACCTGCAATCTGCTAACGGCTATGTTGCCGTCGCTCAAAATGGTGGGCTCATTGGCGGCAGTGCACTCGGCGGCATCTTGGTTGCCACGGTTGGTTCAGGTTGGGCCATTGCCGTCGACTCACTTACTTTCCTCGTTGCCGGTTTCCTAGTTTTCAGTTTCCGTCACGTGTCCAAACCATCAACGTCAACGGACTCGATGGTGGAAGGCTTGATCCACGGTTGGAAAGTGTTCACGAGCTACAAATGGATTGTGGTGATCGTCGCTGCATTCTCCATCATCGTGATGGTCTGGCGCGGGTCTGAAGAGGTCATGGGGCCAGTCCTTGCGCTCGAAATTTATGGCGGTGCCTCAGGCTGGGCTGTCATTCTGTCCGCGCAATCCGTGGGCCTTCTCGTCGGTGCGTATCTCGGTGGAAAAATCAATCCACGTAGACCCATGCTCTTTGGCATGTTGGTCACGCTGTCCATACCCATGTTCATGTTTGTCCTTGCCGCCCAAGCACCGCTACTCATTGCAGCTCTGGCCGCATTCATTCTCGGCATCGGTTTAGACATTTTTTATGTTGTCTGGATTACCGCCCTACAACGCAAAGTTCCACGCGAATCCCTTTCCCGCGTTACGTCCTACGACGCCATGGGTTCACTCATGTTTGGTCCTATCGGCCTCGCACTCGCCGGTCCACTCATCAGCGGAGCCGGCGCCGTGATCGCATTCAGCATTGCGGGCTCCTTGGGATTAGCTGCGGTCATCGGCGCGCTGCTATTCAAGTGTGTCCGAGTAGTTACTAACGAGATTGAAGTGGAACCCGAATTGAGTTCAGCGGAGTAACCCCCGATCACTTCAGCGTGAACTATGCTGGAGTGATGCCGCTTTCTCCGCAAGGAATTTACGTCCCCCTGGTCACACCATTTGACCCGACTGGCGCAATTGACACCGAGACACTCCGCAAGGCTGTCCACGTCATGCTGGCCTCTGGCGTCCATGGCTTGGTTGCAGCGGGAACGACAGGTGAGGGATACGCCCTGAGCTTTGATGAGCGTCGCCATGTCATGCAAGTGATTGTCGCCGAAGTTGATGGTGCGGTTCCCGTTCTTGCCGGTGTTGGTGGAATGTCCACCCATGAAGCAATTGATCAAGCCGTGCTGGCCAAACGTGCGGGAGTTTCTGGCCTTATGTTGGCGGCGCCCTCATACTGCCTCCCCACTCCGAGTGAGTTGGCATCACATGTCACAACTGTCGTGGGAGCGGTTGATCTCCCCACCGTTCTTTATGACTACCCGGCACGGACCGGAGTTTCATTTTCCCAGCATGTTCTTGATCAAGTGGCACCCCTTGATTTAGTGGTCGGCATCAAGGAAGCCTCCGGCGATCTTTCTCGCATTGAATGGCTCACGGCGGACTTTGGTGCAACGCTGAAAATCATTTGCGGCGCTGACGTTGACTCAATTACTTTCCTAGACGCTGGGGTCGATTGTTGGATTGGTGGAATTGCGAACCTTCTCCCTGCCGCTCACGTTGCCATGCTGGATGCCGATAAGCGTTCCACCGTGTACTCACAGATTCTCCCCACCTTGAGATTTATCGAGTCTGGCGATTACAACGCAAAGGTTAAAGCAGGCATGGCACTGCGCGGGTTGATCGTTGGCGCACCTCGATCCCCACTCGCCGCTATCAATGCAGAAACGGCGGAACTGCTCTCAACCGCACTCGATCAGGCGGGCGAATGGGCTCCAGCCTTGAAGTCCTAATCAAGTTCATGGCATCCGAGTTCAAGCCCGAACATGTCTGATTTTGATGCCGACGTCATAGTCATCGGTGGCGGCATCATTGGGGTTGCTGTTGCCGCAGCAATGCGAGGGCAGTCTGTACTTGTTGTCGATTCTGGGTCTCCCGAGTTTGGAACCTCCAGCGCAAACGCCGGTCACATTGTTGTTAGCCATGCGACTCCGTTCGCCGCACCGGGCATGGTCGGACAAGGACTCAGGTCATTGCTTGCCCGCGACGGTGCATTTGCATTGTCCCCGCGGCTACCACTGTCTGGCCTGACCTGGCTTGCGCGCTTCACTGCACACTGCACAGCGCGCAATGCCGAAACTTTAACTCCGGGCATTTTGTCTCTACTGCGCAATTCCGCCTCAGGCGTGCGCTCCCTGGGCATTCCCACATCCTCGCATCCAATCTGGGAGGTTTTCACTGGCAATGGATCTCAGGACCGGGCAGCTCATGAAGCAGAACACATGCGTGGACTCGGAATTGACGCTGCTCACATTGATCCAAATCTTGTGAGCGAAGCCGAACCACTTCTACTTTCACGCAATGTGTCTGTCGTGGAATTGCGCGAGGACTTTGGTGTTGATCCGCAACTACTCTGGGAAACACTCAAAGCAACTAATGAACAAACCACCTGCCTGAACAATCGAACTGTTACCGCCATTGACACCTCGCGTGACAGTGTTCGGGTGCGCCTTGGCTCAACAACTTTGAACGCACCCAAACTTGTTATCGCCGCAGGTGCCTGGACCCCAAACCTCACCAAACTTCTCGGGGTGTCTCTGCCCATCATTGCCGCGAAGGGCTACTCAATCACCGTTCCAGATCTGGCCACAAATGTTCAGCACCCAATGATTTTTGCCGATGAAAAATTCGTGGTGAACCCACTGGGCAACTCGCTGCGGATAAGTGCTCGCTTTGAACTTACACGCGCCGATGACCGCACGATAGATCCCAAGCGAATCGAACATACCTATGCGCAGGCCAAACGGGTGGTAACGCTCCCGCCACTCCCCGACTCACTTGATTCACTGTCGCCATGGACGGGAGTCCGACCTGCAAGCGCAGATGGCGCACCATATATCGGACCTTTGGAAGGCAAGCCGAATGTCGTGGTGGCGGCAGGACACGGCATGTCGGGAACGTCGAGCGCCATGGGTACGGCAGATCTTGTTGCCCGCTATATTCGTGGGGGTTCAATCAGCACATCGGAATTAGCGCTCACACCCAATCGCTAGGGGAACAGTGGAAACCACCAGAGCTTGGCACTGCGTCGACTCGCACACTGAAGGCATGCCCACCCGCGTGGTTGTTGGTGGCGTCGGGACCTTGCCGGGCAACACAATGGAAGAACGCCGCCAGTACGTGATGAATGAGGCCGATCATCTTCGCCGCTGGCTCATGTTTGAGCCTCACGGCCATGGAGCAATGAGTGGTGCGATCCTGCAGCCCCCAACCCGACCCGACTGCGACTGGGGCGTCGTTTACATTGAAGTTTCCGGGTGTTTGCCCATGTGCGGTCACGGAACAATTGGTACAGCAACAGTCTTGGTGGAAACTGGAATGGTTCCTGTTGTCGAACCTGAGACAGTGATTCGCCTCGACACCCCTGCGGGCCTGGTCATCGCGCGAGTTGCTGTTGCCAATGGACGGGCAATGGCGGTGACTTTGGAAAACGTGCCTTCTTTTGTCACGGAACTCGATGCAGTTGTTGAGGTCCCCGATATTGGATCCGTGCGCTATGACATGGCCTACGGCGGCAACTTCTATGCAATCGTTGAGCTCGAGGAAATCGGCGTCCCATTCGGTGTGGAACACAAGGACGAACTCCTTGCCGCTGGCCTTTCGATTATGAATGCCATCAATGAGTCGCAGCCACCAGTCCACCCAGAAAACCCTGCCATTGATCACGTTCACCATGTTCAACTTGGTGCACCGGGCAGCACCGCTTCCCATTCACGTCACGCAATGGCGATTTACCCCGGATGGTTTGATCGTTCGCCGTGCGGGACTGGGACCAGGGCCCGTGTTGCGCAACTAACCGCGCGGGGCCTCCTTGCACCCGGTGCAGTCCTCACCAACGAGTCCATCATTGGCACGCACTTCTTGGGGCGAGTTAAAGAC
>JBDQMZ010000142.1:0-13302 GCA_040261955.1 Candidatus Nanopelagicales bacterium | reverse complement strand
CCTCTGAATTCACGTTAAGGAATCGGGTGATGCGACCGGTGGGTGGCGCATCGAGCACCACAAAGTCATAGGCATTTGACGCATTCTTTTCCTTGCGCTTAACAACTTCAATGGCCTTGCCCGTTAAAAGGACGTCTCTCAAGCCTGGGGCAATCGTGGTGGCAAATTCGATTGCTCCCATTTTCCCGAGGGCAGATCCTGCCCGACGCATTTTGTAGAACATTTCGAGATAGTCCAAAAGTGCATCTTCGCTATCAACGGCAAGTGCCCACACTTCCCCGCCACCGGGGGCAACTGCAACCTTGGTCTCTTCATAGTTGAGTGGTGGAACATCGAAGAGTTGTGCGATGCCCTGGCGACCTTCAACCTCCATGAGCAGCACCCGGTGACCATTGGTCGCCAGAGAGATGGCAAGTGCAGCGGCAACCGTCGTTTTCCCTGTTCCACCCTTGCCTGAGACCACGTGGAGGACGACCTCACTGGGCGAACCTTGATTGGAGTGCATTCGATCACCCTAACGAATACCCACCCGTTACGCTCAGGCCATGACTACCTGGGAATACGCCACCGTGCCATTGCTCGTCCACGCAACCAAGCAGATCCTTGATACCTGGGGAGAAGATGGCTGGGAACTGGTTCAGGTCGTGCCTGGCCCCAATCCAGAGAACATGGTTGCCTATCTCAAGAGGGCGAAGGCCTAAACATGTCACAGGTTGAAGCGCGCCTTGCTGAACTTGGCCTCACGGTCCCCGAAGTTGCTGTCCCCGTAGCTGCATACGTTCCTGCAGTCATCTCTGGATCACATGTGTTCACATCGGGCCAACTCCCGATGGTTGCTGGAGCGCTAGCCGCCACGGGACGCCTCGGAGGCGAGATTGACCCAGAAGAAGGCACCAAGCTCGCTGAACTCTGTGCTCTCAATGCGATTGCTGCGGTGAAGAGTGTGATCGGTGACCTTGATCGTGTTGTTCAGGTTGTTCGCGTTACCGGATTTGTTTCAAGCATGCCGGACTTCTACGGACAACCCGCGGTGATCAATGGGGCGAGCAACCTGCTCGGCAAAGCATTTGATGGCGCTCACTCGCGTTCGGCTGTCGGTGTTGCTGCCCTTCCGCTCAATGCACCCGTCGAGATTGACATGATTGTTGAGTTTAAGTAGTACCGGAATAGATGCCAGAATTAACGGTTGCGGAGCGAGTTGCATCCATAGCGTGCGCCGATGGCCGTTGGGTTGTTCCTGAACCTGAACCCGCCGCAACCGTGGTAATTGCTAGACCCGCCACCGTAAATGCTTCATCCGATTTTGAAGTTGTCATGTTGC
The DNA here is from genome assembly GCA_040261955.1 of Candidatus Nanopelagicales bacterium. Classification (GTDB taxonomy): domain Bacteria; phylum Actinomycetota; class Actinomycetes; order S36-B12; family S36-B12; genus UBA4592. The sequence continues at coordinate 11,981 of JBDQMZ010000142.1, read as the reverse complement.
GCCGCGCCAGCACAATGCAATTTGCCGCCAACATGGCAGTTTTTCCGGGCGGCAAAGTTGATGCGGCAGACCACGCGTTCCCTGATCCCAGCCTTGCGTGCGCACTGCGCGAAGTCCGTGAGGAAGTAAACCTCGAACTTGAACATCTCATGCTTTTTGATCATTGGATTACACCTGAAATAGAGGCACGCAGGTACAACGTGCAGTTCTTCCTTGCCGTGGTCGATTCGGAGGTGGAGGCAACACTGAGCACCACCGAGGCTGAAGAAATGCTCTGGTTAACACCACAGTCAGGATTGCAGCGTTCTGCCAATGGAACATTAAAAATGCTTGTACCCACTCAAATGGTTCTGGCTGAACTTTCGCGAGCCAATTCAATTGATGACTTAGTGCAAAGCGTCAGCGGACGAGTTACTTACCCAAAACTCCCGAGGCCAGCGCTGAGGGAGGACGCCTCGATTCGTTGGGATTTATTTGACGCGCGAACCATGACTCTGGTGCAGTCAGATGTAGGTGCTCGTCGCATGGAGTCAACGGGTGAGAGTGTGACATGACACCACAATCAGAATTGTGGCTTGGCGGTCCTGTTGCATCCGGTGTGCGGTGTGTGCTGGCTCCCAATCCGTCCGCTTGGACCCTTGAAGGCACGAATACCTGGGTTATCGGCATGTCTGATTCAACCCATGTAGTGATCGATCCGGGTCCTGCACATGAAGGACACCTGTCGCAAGTTGCTGCGGCGATCGACGGTGACGTCTCCGCCATCATTCTCACTCACGCACATATTGATCACTCTGAAGGTGCTCCCGCGCTATCTGAGAAATTGAATGTTCCTGTCATAGAAAAACACGACGTGGACGGGTTGACTTTGGGCGATATTGAGTTGCGCATGCATCACACTCCTGGTCATAGCTCCGACAGTATTTGCGTCACGGTTGCTACCCCCGAAGGCAGATATTTATTGAGTGGCGACACCGTATTGGGTCGTGGCACGACCCTGGTGGCCCATCCCGACGGGCGACTTGATCAGTACTTTGATTCGTTGCGCTACTTGCGCGATCATTGCGAAGCTGAAGGCATTGACCTTCTTTTGCCGGGACATGGACCAATTTCCAAGACACCTGTGGGACTGATCGAGTTCTATGAACAGCATCGCCGCAATCGTTTGGAGCAAGTGCGTGCATCGATGGCATCTGGGTTAATAACACCCGAGCAGATCGCGGCAGATGTATACCACGATGTTGATCCTTCGGTATTGCCCGCTGCGGAACTTACAGTTGCAGCGCAACTTGAGTACTTAAAAGAAAATATTTAGATCAGCGGGCGCGTTTGCCGAGTCGATCTACATCAAGAATCAGCACCTGCCGGGATTCAAGTTGAATCCAGCCACGCTGTGCGAAATCGGCCAGAGCTTTGTTCACGGTTTCGCGCGAGGCACCAACCAGTTGAGCCAATTCCTCTTGGGTCATGTCATGGGTGACAAGAAGTCCGGCAGTGGTGAGTGTGCCAAATTTTTCACCCAATTCCATGAGTGCCTTGGCAACTCGACCTGGAACATCGCTGAACACAAGGTCGGCCATGGCCTCGTTGGTGCGCCGAAGGCGCCGGGCGAGTGCCTGTAACAATGCTGCGGCAACTTCAGGCCGACCCGCCAACCACGGCATCAATTGAGCGTTGCCCATGCGATACACGCGAGCATCCGTGAGTGCAGTAGCCGTTGAAGTGCGCAGACCTGGATCGAAGAGACTGAGTTCCCCGAACATTTCACCCGGGCCAAGGACAGCCATGAGAGATTCGCGGCCGTCAACAGAGGCGTGACCAAGTTTGACTTTGCCTTCGAGGATCACGTAGAGATGGTCGCCGGGTTCCCCTTCATGGAAGAGGACCTCACCTTTGCTGACATTTTGCTCAGTCAGAGTAGACAGTAGGGCGCTGGCTGCGCTTTCATCCAATGAAGCAAACAGGGGTGATCGGCTTAGTACGTTGTCCATGGAGAACGCCACCTTTCTGGATACTTGGTATCCGAAGTCACCCGTGAGCACATTATTCGATAACCCACGAGAAGGCGACAGGTCGGGGCGCCTAATGACGATGAATTTCGGTGAGCGACATACTCTTGGGGGGTGCCACAGAAATCTTCACCCACTGCCGCCATTGACCCAGGTGTGGTGCGGCAGGCGCGATGGATCTATCGAGAGTTGGCCAAGACCTATCCCGATGCGGGGCCAGAACTTGACTTTACAAATCCGCTCGAACTGCTCGTGGCAACGATTTTGAGTGCGCAGTGCACGGATCGACGGGTAAATGCGGTAACTCCCGCCCTGTTCCAGAGGTACCCGAAGGCTGCTGATTACGCGGGATCGACGCAAGAGGAACTCGAAGAGATGGTTCGACCCACGGGGTTCTATCGCAATAAGGCCTCAGCAATTATAAAAATGGCGAGTGCGTTGTGTGAAGAGCACGGAGGAGAGGTTCCTGACTCTCTGGCGGACCTGGTCAAACTTCCCGGCGTGGGTCGCAAGACTGCTTTTGTGGTTCTGGGGAACGCATTTGGTCAGCCAGGACTGACCATTGATACCCACTTTGGTCGGTTGGCTCGCCGTTTTCATTGGACCACCAACACAGACCCGGTAAAGGTGGAGCACGATGTGGAAAAACTATTCCCACCGAAAGACTGGACCATGCTTTCCCACTACGTGTTGTGGCATGGTCGTCGCGTTTGTCACGCCAAGAAGCCTGCATGCGGTGCATGCACTCTTGCACCCAAGTGCCCCTCATTTGGTGAGGGTCCCACGGACCCTGAAGTGGCACAGAAGTTGGTAACAACACAAGGGCGAGCATGAGTTGGTCTCGACGTGGAGTTGTGCATGAGTCTGTTTTAGGAACCTTGCCGCAATGGCTTGAACCAATTGTGCGGGCGACCGAAACAGTCGATGTAGAAACTTTGACCTCATTCATTCCATCTGAAGGCAGTGGTCGCCACTCTGCTGTTCTCATGCTGTTTGGTGATCAAGAAGACCTCCTTTTGATTGAGCGTGCCCATGATTCAACAACCCACTCTGGTCAACCAGCGTTTCCAGGCGGGGTCATTGAGCCTCATGACCTCTCCCCAACGCACGCTGCGCTGCGAGAAGCCAATGAAGAAACCGGACTGGATCCAAGTGGTGTGACACCGTTTGGGTTACTGCCTGATCTGTGGATTCCAGTTAGCGACTTTGTAGTGACACCGGTACTGGGGTGGTGGAAGCAGCCGTCAGAGGTGTACCCGGTTGATCCGCGAGAAGTAGCGAGCGTGCACAGGATCGCAATCGACGAATTTGTAAACCCGGAGAACAGGGTTCGGGTTTCGCATCCATCGGGGTATGTGGGTGATGGTTTTCAGGTCCGCGACCTGGTGGTTTGGGGCTTTACCGCTGGAATTATTTCAACAATGGTCCGATTGGCCGGGTGGGAGCGGCCATGGGATCAGTCCCGAGTCATACCCGTTCCCGTCAGCAGTAGGGCGAGTGACGATCCAAGGCGGACTCATTCGTGAGTGATTTCGCAACGATTGATTTCATTCTTCTCGGGGCTCTGGCGGTCTTTGCCTGGGCTGGGTGGCGAAATGGATTCGTTTCGGGAGTTTTTAGTTTTGCAGGTTTCTTCCTCGGAGGTATTGCCGCACTCATATGGATCCCGGTATTTGCAAGCGGCCTGCTGCCCGATGGAGCCGCTCGAATCGCTGCTCTTGCAATTGCGGTGATAGTAAGCGCGATTCTTGGGCAGTTTCTATTCTCAATCATTGGGCGAAAGCTGCGCAATCACATAACTTGGCGCCCTGTTCGATTTGTTGACAACTTTGCGGGAGCGGCACTCAACGTACTTGCATTCGCACTCATGGGCTGGGTCATTGCCAGCGTCCTTACTTTTATCCCCAGCAGCTCACTCACGCAGCAAGTCTCAAACTCCAAAGTGCTCACCATGATGGATTCATTAGTGCCCGACGCAGCGCAGTCGATGTTTTCTAATATCAGCAGCCTGGTGGGTCAGGCGGGAATCCCGCGCATTGTCATTGGCCTCGGTCAAAATCAATTACAGGACATTGCTGAGCCAACGGTTATTCCAACCGATGAGACTGTCGAATTTGTGCGAAATTTCACCGCCCGGATTACGGGGGATGCAGAGGCATGTGGTCAGGTGGTCACTGGTTCGGGTGTCTACATCAGTGAGTCGACAGTTGTGACCAACGCTCATGTTGTGGCGGGCGTTGTTGATTTGCAAGTCCGTCTTTCAGGGGTGGAACAATCATTGAGCGGTGAAGTTATCTACTTTGATCCTGAAAAGGACATTGCGGTAATCGTGACAGATCCGATTGATAACCGACCCGCACTCTTTGCTCGCAAAGATGCAAAAAAGGGCAATGAAGTGGTTGTTGCAGGATTCCCAGGAGGTGGGCCACTCAAAGTGACCCCAGCGCGAGTAGGTGGAATTCTCTCGGCGCGTGGTGAAAACATTTATGGAGACTTGGGGGTCACTCGTGAGGTGTATAGCCTGAAGTCACAAGTTCTCCCGGGAAACAGCGGCGGACCGTTGCTCGACCAGGACGGACGAGTCCTGGGCATTGTTTTTGGAGCGAGTGAAGACTCTGAAGTGGGTTACGCGCTGACAAATTCAGAGTTGGCTGATGCAATCGAATTCGCCGAGAATTGGAAACTCAGTGATGGCCCAGCATCCACTGGGAGTTGCCAACTACGCTGACAATTGTGCAAGACTCGTTCTCACGAGCTCAAGATCAATTGTTGCGGGGATATTTGTGGCGTCGGCCAAGTTCTTTGATGCACGCTGACCAAGTGCTCGTGCTCCGGTTTGGTTTCCGCGAGCCGCATGCGTGAGAGCCGCTCCCCATTGGGCGAGTGCGCGCCAGGCGGCCTTGCTTTCATCGGGTGCGCACCGCCATCTCTGTTCACACACTTCATGAACGTGAAACGGCAGGTCTTGATTGAGATATTCCATGGCTTGTTTCCACGCCTCAATGTCTGAGATTTCGGGCTGGTCGGGCACCTGGGGAAACGCTGCACCGGTATCACCGCGAAGTGGTCGGCCAAGTCTGTCGCGAGCACCGCTGTCAGTGTTCACAATTTTCACGGATTTGAAATTTTGTTGAGCCACGCGAGAAGGAGATCTTGGAAGGCCTGTGGATTTTCCTCATGCGGGTAATGGCCTGTGGGCATGAGCATTCGCTGGTAAATCCCGTCAACGTACTCCGAGCTATCGGCATATTCGGCCAAAATCATTGGATCCTTTTCACCAATGATTTCAAGTACCGAGCTTTTCACCGGTTGTGATATTGATTCTTGATACTTTCGGCCGTCAGTTCGGTAGATGCTCCGAATTGCCCACCGGTGAAACTCAATTGCGGTGTGTGCTGTTGGCCAGGCTCGATACGCCGCCTGAAAATTCTCTCGAACTGATTCAGATAGCCATGATGGATCATGTGAATAGCGCTCAAGGAAGTCACCAACATGCCGAGCATTGTGGCCGCCGTAGTAACGCTCGGGCGCGAAAGGCAATTGCATGCGCAGGAAATACGACAGGGCAGCTTTTTGATCATTGTTGCGGGCAAGTACCGAGCGCATGACGCGCGGATGTGGTGAGCAGACGACCGCAAGAGCAGAGACGGTTTGGGGGGATTGCGCTGCAAGAGTCCATGCGATGACTCCACCCACGCCGTGACCAATGACAACTGCGCTTGTTTCACCCAGACTTCTGATGATGCCGAGTGCATCCCGTGCAAGAGTCGTTGGGTCGTAACCTGCAGGTGGGTGATCTGATCCACCATAACCGCGCACGTCCATGGCAACGACATGAAATCCTGCGCTGGCAAGTGGGGCTATGTGCTCTCGCCAGGTCCACCAAAACATTGGGAACCCGTGCAGCAAAAGAACCATCGGTCCGTTACCTGCCTCAACAATGTGAAATCTGCTGCCGTTGGCGGCGATATTGCGATGTGACCATGGGCCCGGGTGGTTAATTACTTGATCAGTTGTAATCAAAGTCGCGCACTACACCGGACGGTTAGTTATTTGAGCAATTGATTCAGATGTTTTCTGCCATTCTTTGGTGGCAACGGAAGGTCCCTCAATTGATTGGGACTTGCGATAAGCAACGGCGCCGAGGATTCCCGCAATGAGAACCAAAACACCTGCGACTATGAGAAAGCCGGCCCAAATGGGAAGACCGACAGCAACAAGAACATAAGCCAGAGCGATGAGGAGGAATAGTCCGCCAAGGGAGAGCAGCGAAAGTGCGACGATCGCGAGAACAGAGATGGCACCGATGGTCTTGCCGGTTTGTTGAATCTCCGTAGTGGTCAGATTGACCTGCGCCGTGAGCAACTTTTTGCCATCGGAAATCGTGTTGCTGATGAGTTCCTTCAAGCTTGGCTGCTTTGTTTTCGTGGACATATTGCTCCCTCCAATTGCTGAGGCTACCCGTATTACCCCTTGGGGGCGTCTTCCCCCTGCTGATAAACATCAGGGATGCCATCCATGTTGGTGTCTGCTTCCTCGACTTCAGCGAGTGCGGCGTAGTGCCGTCCTCGAGACAGTAATGCGATGGCAGCAACGGCGGCTGCGAGCACGGAGGCAACGAGCACAGCAATCTTGGCCGAATCCAACAACAAAATATCGTTTTTATAGCCCAATTCGGTGATCAGGAGCGCAACCGTGAAGCCCACGCCGGCGAGCAGGCCAATGGCAAAAATATCCCTCCAGGCAATACCAGGGCTGAGAGTCGCTCGGGTAAATCGAGCCATGAACCATGCCATTGCGAGTACTCCAATGGGCTTACCCACGACAAGTCCAAGAACCACTCCAATGGCAACGGGCGAACTCATGGCATCGGTGAATCCGATACTCCTGAGATCCACTCCTGCGGCCATCAGGGCAAAAATGGGCACAGCTATTCCCGCGCTGATGGGGTGAATGGTGTGCATGAGTCGGTCCGCTGGGGCCTTTTCCTCGCCAGGATCGGTGCGAACGCGAGTGAGGAAGCCGAAGCCCACGCCGGCAACGGTTGCGTGCACCCCACTCTTGTAACAGAAGTACCACCCGATCACTACCAATGGAATGTAAAGGAGCGGACTGGTAACTCGATATTTCTGGAGCAACCAGTACGCCACCAGTGACGCAATGAATGCGATGAACCAGACAAGGGAGAATTTTTCGGAATAGAAAATTGCAATGACGGTGATGGCACCCAAGTCATCGACCACGGCAAGTGTCAACAAGAAAGCGCGAAGTGCCACGGGAAGTTTGCGACCAAATACGGCAAGGACCGCTAGAGCGAATGCAATATCCGTGGCCATAGGGATTCCCCAACCACGCAGTGAACCCTCGGCCATGCTCGCGTTAACGGCGACAAAAATGAGGGCGGGAACAACCATGCCACCTATCGCAGCGGCTGCAGGAACAATTGCTTGCGCAGGTTTGGAAAGCGAGCCCAAGACCAATTCATGTTTGAGTTCAAGGCCAACGACAAAGAAGAAGATCGCGAGTAGAGCGTCCGCGGCCCAAATTCCGAGTGGGAGATGCAGGCCAAGTGCCTCAGGTCCCACTTCAAACTTCACCATCGCGGTGTAACTGTCACCCCAAGGAGAGTTCGACCAAATCAGTGCCACCGTTGCGGCAAGGAGCAAGATCGCTCCACCGACGGTTTCATCGCGAATTTGGCTGAGAAGCCAGCCCCGCTCGCCAAGGGATGGACGGCTCAGAATTTCATTATTTCCCACAATGACACCCTACCTATTTAGCCCGAATGCCTCTAGCGGTGACTAGTCGTGCTTATCCCGATGACGAGTCGTGTCGAACATCAATGACTAGTCGTGCTTATCCCGATGACTAGTCGTGCCGAACATCAATAACTAGTCATCAGAGGGCGCTGCCGCGAGTCCATCGCTGATCAAGTTCATGACTGTTGGGTCAGCCAGCGTTGTTGAGTCACCAACGGATCGGTTTTCTGCGACATCCTGCAGGAGGCGACGCAGGATTTTTCCTGATCGAGTCTTGGGCAGTTCGGGAACAATCAAAATTTGACGTGGTTTGGCAATTGGCCCGATTTCCTTAGCCACGTGGTTGCGCAACTCTTGAATGTAACCCTCAGCGCTGTCATCTTCTGAGTGACCGCCACGGAGAATCACGAAGGCAACAATTCCTTGGCCCGTGGTTTCATCGCTGGCGCCGACAACGGCTGCTTCAGCGACCGATGGGTGGGAGACCAATGCGGATTCAACCTCGGTTGTGGAGATTCGGTGGCCTGAAACGTTCATGACATCGTCGACTCGCCCGAGCAGCCAGATCGCACCGTCGTCATCGAGTTTGGCACCATCACCGGCAAAGTAATACTGCGGCCAACGGGACCAGTAGGTATCAACAAAGCGCTGGTTATCGCCCCAGATTCCACGCAACATTGCCGGCCAGGGCTCAGTCAAAACGAGGAAGCCGCCGCTGCCATTGCCCAGCGGTTCGCCGGCATCGTTGACCACGGCGATACCGATTCCGGGGAGCGCGCCCATGGCTGAACCTGGTTTGGTTGCGGTCACACCGGGGAGCGGTGAAATCATCATGGCTCCGGTTTCAGTTTGCCACCAGGTATCAATGATCGGGCAGTTGTTACCACCAATGACATCGCGGTACCACATCCACGCTTCAGGGTTGATGGGTTCGCCAACTGATCCGAGCAACCGGAGTGAGGAGAGGTCATGTGACTGGGGTAGTTCATCACCCCATTTCATGAATGTGCGAATTGCGGTGGGTGCCGTGTAAAGAAGTGTGACGCCGTGACGTTCAATGATGTCCCACCAACGGTCCTTTGCGGGTGAATCCGGTGTGCCTTCATAGATAACTTGTGTGACTCTGTTGGCGAGTGGGCCATAAACAATGTAGGAATGACCGGTCACCCAGCCAATGTCGGCCGTGCACCAGTAAACATCGGTGTCAGGTTTGAGATCGAAAACCATTTTGTGGGTATAGGTAGCTTGGGTGAGATAGCCACCCGTTGTGTGCAAGATTCCCTTGGGTTTACCCGTGGTGCCCGATGTGTAAAGAATGAAAAGTGGATGCTCTGAATCAAATGCGACCGGCGTGTGTTCGGTTGACTGTTGGCCAACCAAGTCATGCCACCAAATATCTTTCTCACCCCAGGCGACTTCATGTCCGGTTCGCTTAACAACTAATACATTTTCAATGCTTGGACTTGCAGCGACGGCTTCATCAACTGCTGGCTTGAGCGACATGACCGAGCCCCGGCGATTTTGGCCATCAGCCGTGATAACGAGCTTTGCGTCTGCATCTTCAATTCGACTACGCAATGCTTCGGCACTAAATCCGGCAAAAACAACCGAATGGGGCGCGCCAACACGAGCGCATGCCAACATGGCGACAACAGCCTCAGGAATCATCGGCATATATATGGCGACTCGATCGCCGGCCTTGATGCCGAGTGATTCGAGCGCATTTGCCGCTTGGCTGACTTCATTCATCAAGTCTTGGTAGGTGACATTGCGTTGATCACCCGGTTCACCTTCAAATCGAATGGCCACTTGATCGCCGTAGCCAGCTTCAACATGTCGATCGACGCAGTTGTAGGAGACATTGAGTTTGCCCCCCACGAACCATTGAGCAAATGGCGCATTGGACCAGTCGAGGACTTCGGTGAAATCTGTATCCCAGTCAAGATTTTTTGCCTGCTGGGCCCAAAAACCTAAACGGTCCTCTTGGGCTTGTGTGTACAGGTCAGCTTTGCCGTTTGCTTGCGCGGCAAACTCCGGGCTTGGTGGGAACTTGCGATCCTCGTGCAAAAGATTGGAAAGGGTCTCATTCTTTTCGTTCGCTGAAGTCATGAGAACAATTTAATGTCCCAAGGCCGCGCATGTGGGTGAAACCGTTACCTTTGTGCACGTGAGCGCCCCTTCCCTTGAACAGATCGCTGAAATTGAACCCATTTCTGCGATCACCCAGGCAGCCCGCGCTGATATCGACGCATTGTTATGGCGCAGGGATATCCGTGCGGCGGCGACTGAAGTAGCCCAAGCATCCATATCAAGGGGTGGCATGGACTCGGCCGCGCTTGAGGGTGCCGATCTCGCAGGGGTCGAGGATTCGCCCATGGGTCGAGTGCTCACGGCCGCTCTGGCAGCTACTTCACATGCGCCAACATTTGCGGACACGTGGACTCGAACGCCGCTCCAAGCCATTACTTCACTGCACCTATTGGTGGCAAAGGATTTTGTGGCAGAGGATGAACTTGCGCGCCCGCGCGCGGGTGATTCAGCAGATGACCCGCTTCATATTGGTCAACTTCCGCTTTCGGTGGATGTACCCGGCAGGCTCATGAAAATGACTCGCTCGGTTGCGACTGCAAAAGCCCCTGCAATCATCGAGGCTGGATTTGTGCACGCGGAAATCATGAGCATGCGCCCATTCACCTGGGGTTCAGGTCTCGTTGCTCGCTCACTGGTACGAACGGTACTTGCAGCCCGTGGTAATGATCCGTCAAACTTTTCAATCCCAGAAAATGGAATGTTTGAAACAGGAAGAACTGCCTATGTCACTGCAATACGTGACTACTCGCAAGGCACGATCGAGGGTGTGACCAACTACTTCAATTGGTTTGCAACCTGCCTGGGACTTGGTGCTCGTGCTGTGGTGGTCCCGGATTAATGGGGGTTTAATTAGGCGCGCAGAGCGCTTCGGCGCTTGGCGTACCAGGTCACGCCCAATGCAACAGCTCCAATAGCAACGCTTGCTCCTGCTGCAACTGCTTGCCGGCGCTCAGCTCTGGCCTTCATAGAAACTGGTTTTTCAAAATCAAGGATGGGCCAGTTGTTTAGAGCCGCAATTTCACGCAGTTCACTGTCGGGATTAACGGCAGAGGGATGGCCAACTGCATTAAGCATGGGAACATCAGTTTGCGAGTCTGAGTATGCGTAGCAGTCGCTCAAGTTATATCCGTGTTCCTGAGCAAGGTCACGCATTGCTTCAGCCTTGCCTTCACCGTAGGCATAGAAGGTTATTTCGCCCGTGTATTTTCCATCGACAATTTCGACTTGTGTGCCAATGGCAATGTCGGCACCAAGTCGAGCAGCGATTGGTTCGACGACATCTGTGCCCGAGGACGAAATGACGATTACATGGTGACCCAAAGATTTGTGGTGGGCGATCAAGTCGACAGCTTCTTGGTAGACCAGCGGGTCAACGATTGTGTCAAGAGTTTCGCTGACGATCGTTTGAACTTTTGCAACATCCCACCCTGTGACAAGTTCAGACATGTACTTTCGCATGGTTTCCATTTGATCATGGTCTGCACCTGAAGCAATAAACATGAATTGGGCGTAGGCGCTGCGCATGACGTCAGTCCGACCAATGAGACCCTCTTTATAAAAGGGTTTAGCAAACACAAATGAACTGGACTTGGCCAAAATGGTTTTGTCCAGATCGAAGAATGCCGCTATTGCCACAAGTCCACGGTAGCCCATTGAGAGGGTTTTCCACAGTTGGAAACTGGGTCTTATCAATCGGTGTCCGGATACCTTTTGCTTGAGTCATGACAAATTCAACGAATAGTGTGTTGCTGTTAACCCAAGACTCAAACTTGGTCGCAGAAGTAGTGCGTCTGACACAGTCCCTTGGAATCGATGTAGTCGTTGAAGACAACCCATTGCGTGGCCACCGACATTGGACCTCCGCAGCTTATGTTTTGGTGGGAGATGATCTGGCTGCCGAATGTGCTGATGCGGGCTATCCCAAGCGCGATGGCATAGCCATTATTCACAGTGACAGGGATGCAAGCCCAGAGGTAAGTGAGTGGGAGCGCGGTCTGTGGAAATGTGCAGTTTCTCTCAGCGCCGAAAACGTTGTTGGTCTTCCATCTGCCCAGTTTTGGATTGACCAGAAGTTGTCTCAAGTCGTGCCCATTGATCTTGGTGCGGGGAATCTCATTGCCGT
>JBDQMZ010000141.1:0-11730 GCA_040261955.1 Candidatus Nanopelagicales bacterium | reverse complement strand
GTGGCAGTTGCCAGCGCAAAGGACTGTGTCACGCTAATTGAGGCAACCGTTCCAACCTCAGTGGTGTGTCTTGCCTGTTGGGCGGCGTCGGCCGCCGGAACACCTGCTTGGACGAGGGACTGCATGAAGTGAAGTCGGGCCACATCCTGAGCGCAATAGCGCCGATGTCCCCCATGTTTGCGCTCAGATGGCCCTAATCCGTACCTGCGATCCCAGGTGCGCAGGGTCGCGGGAGCGATTCCCAGCCTCCTGGCAACCACGGCCACGGTGAGCGTGGGCTCAGCGGGGGCCTCGCTGGCGATAGAAGCATTAGGCACCGTCCAAGTGTGCTGCACATCACGCAATTTCGCATGTTGAAAAAAGTTTGCCGAATAACTTGACCAACCTTTGGCGCGTTTTGTATAGTTGAGCCCTGAACTACTTTAGAACCCAAAAAACAGCAAAGAATCACCGAAATCACAGTGCACGACCGAAACCAAGGAGCCCCCAATGGCTGATATTTCCCGTCTCCCCGGCCCCAATGCCGACATTTGGGACTGGCAAATGATCGGTCTTTGTCGAGGCGAAGACCCCAATATCTTTTTCCACCCCGAAGGCGAACGTGGACCAGCACGAGCTAACCGCGAAGCGGCAGCCAAAGCAGTGTGCGGTGCCTGCCCCGTCAAGGTCCAATGTGCAGCCCACGCACTTGCTGTCCGTGAGCCCTACGGCGTGTGGGGTGGACTGTCAGAGGATGAGCGCGAAGACATTTATGCCGGCCGCGCACAGAACGCCCTCGGCACTGTCAATGTACTCGCCCTGACAGCGAATGCCTGCTAACAGGTTTACCAAATAGTGAAGGGCACTCCCGTGGGAAGTGCCCTTCACTATTTTTATGAGTTCTTATTTCACAATTGAGCTCAAGTGTGAGTGGCCCTAGTGTGAGTGGCCGTGATGGCTGTGACCGTGGTCAGGCACATCTTCCTCTTCAGCGGGCTTCTCAACAACGAGTGCTTCGGTCGTCAGCAACATGGCTGCAATCGACGCCGCATTTTGCAGCGCCGAACGAGTCACCTTGACCGGGTCAATGACACCCTGTGCGATGAGATCGCCGTACTCGCCTGTTGCGGCGTTGAGGCCATGGCCCGCGGGCATACCAGCGACCGTAGCCACAACGACGTAGCCGTGATCCCCTGCATTCTCAGCGATCCAACGAAGTGGCTCTGAGGTTGCCTTGCGAACAATGTTTACGCCGGTTGCTTCATCGCCGGTCATGCCCAGGGAACCATCAAGCACCTTGGCGGCCTGCACGAGTGCGGTGCCACCTCCGGAGACGATGCCCTCTTCGATCGCTGCGCGAGTTGCAGAGACGGCGTCTTCGATGCGGTGCTTCTTTTCCTTGAGTTCAACTTCAGTGTGGCCACCGACCTTAATGACAACAACGCCACCAACAATTTTGGCCAATCGCTCTTGGAGCTTTTCGCGATCCCAATCGGAATCTGAGCGCTCAATCTCCGAACGGATTTGAGCAACACGCTCTGCAACTGCATCAGCGCTACCGGCGCCCTCAACAATCGTGGTGTTGTCCTTGGTGACAACAACGCGACGTGCGGTTCCAAGAACGTCAAGGCCAACGCTGTCCAGCTTCAGGCCGATATCTGAGGAAATCACCTGACCGCCTGTGAGAACTGCGAGGTCCTCGAGGATTGCCTTGCGGCGATCGCCGAACGCAGGTGCCTTGACGGCACAGGATGCGAACGTTCCACGAATGCGGTTCACCACGAGGGTGGACAGTGCTTCACCATCAACATCTTCAGCGATGATGAGCAGTGGCTTGCCTGTTTCGACAACTTTTTCCACCAGGGGAAGGATCTCAGCGACCGAGGAAACTTTGCCTTGGACGAGCAGGATGCGGGCATCTTCGAGGACCGCTTCCATGCTCTCTTGGTCGGTGACAAAGTATGGAGAAATGTAGCCCTTGTCGAACTGCATGCCTTCGGTGAAGTCCATTTCCATTGCGGTGGTGCTGGACTCTTCAACTGAAATCACGCCATCTTTGCCCACCTTGTCGAATGCATCGGCAATGAGCTCACCAATTTCGCGATCTTGAGATGAAATAGCCGCGACGTTTGTGATTTCCTCTTTGCCTGCAACCGGGCGAGCCATTTTTGCGAGTTCTGCGGTGACGGCTGCGACGCCGGCATCCATGCCGCGCTTAACACCCATGGGTGATGCGCCAGCGGTGACCTGCTTGAGGCCTTCATGGACCATTGCCTGAGCGAGCACCGTGGCTGTTGTCGTGCCATCGCCTGCGATGTCGTTGGTCTTGGTGGCAACTTCCTTGGCCAACTGAGCGCCAAGATTCTCATAGGGGTTTTCAAGTTCAATTTCGCGAGCGATGGTCACACCATCGTTGGTGATCGTGGGTGCACCCCACTTTTTGTCGATCACAACATTGCGACCCTTGGGGCCGATTGTGACGCGCACTGCATCTGCGAGAGCGTCAACGCCGCGCTCGAGGCTGCGGCGGGCTTGCTCATCAAATTCAAGGATCTTGGCCATTTGTTACACCTTTTTCTGAGGTCTTCTACATTCTGGGGTGGCGAACTGGTCTTAATGCTGGATGAAGTGGTGGTTGTTGAAGGTGAGCCCCGCGCTCCCGAGGGAATGCGGGGCTCTCCATCACAACGTGGTTGTTAGTCAGTACGACTAAATGTTGAGAATTTACTTCTCAACGATTGCAAGTACATCGCGAGCGGAGAGCAACAGGTACTCTTCGCCGTTGTACTTGACTTCGGTGCCGCCGTACTTGCTGTAGATAACGACATCGCCCACCTTGATATCAAGGGGAATGCGCTTGGCGCCATCATCATCAAAGCGGCCGGGGCCTACTGCCAGGACCTTGCCCTCTTGGGGCTTTTCCTTTGCAGTGTCTGGGATGACAAGTCCCGAGGCAGTTGTTTGCTCTGCTTCGAGTGTTTGAACCAAAATACGATCTTCTAATGGCTTTATGGAAACCGACACGGTTACGTCCTCCGGTACGTCGACGCTCGCTTTTTACACGAGCCACGGCTTGGGATAATTGGCACTCACATGGTGAGAGTGCCAAGTGAAGGTTACGGCGCCGTTAGCACTCTGTCAAGTTGAGTGCTAGCCGAGTCGCCTGCTGCCTCAGGGAACCAGGAAATTGGACCACTCTCATAGTCTTGGCCCATGACTTCGGCCCTGCCTCCCCTGCCTTCCAGGCCTCCCCAGGTTGAGCAGGCTGCCCGCCTCCTGCCCGAAGTCACCCGACTGCTGGAGAGCAACTCCGAGCTCAGTGTCAACACGATGCTGCGGGCGCAGGGCCATGACCCCGAGGTCATTCGATCAGCCCTGGAACAAGCGGCACTCCTGCGAAAAGCCGATGCGAGCTGGATCAACGCCCGACCGGGATGGCTCCTCACCCGCGATGGCCTGGAGCAAGCCACACATCCATCGGTGGCTGATTTCCATGCTGGAGTCGTGGCGGCGGCCGGTGTTAGACACGTGGTTGACCTCACCGCAGGGCTGGGCAGTGACACGGTGGCCTTGGCTCGACAGATTCCACAGGTAACCGCCGTGGAGCAAGACCCAGCAACGGCCGAATTGCTCGCCTTCAATCTCACAAATGCCACAAACGTCACCATCGCTATTGGAGACAGTTCACGCCTTGAATTTCCCGATGCTGATGGATTTTTTGTGGACCCTGCGCGACGCTCCGGCACCCGGTCGGCCGACGGCAGCCGCGCATTGCCTGAACGCGATCCCGAGCGCTGGTCACCGCCCCTGAGTGAGGTTATGCGTCGCGCCCAGGGTTCACTCGTGTTCATGAAAGCTGCGCCAGCTTTTAACGCGCCGCAAGGTTGGGCTCAATACTTTATTAGTCGCAATGGAAATTTGATCGAATCGTTCTGCACGAATGCTTCGATCGGAAATCATGCGGTGATTATTGACTCGGATTCAACAACAGTATTAACGCAAGAAAATATTTCCGATGCACCTGCGGGAACCAAAATTGGTGGATTCATGTTCGAAGTTGATCCCGCCATTATTCGCGCAGGCCTCAGTGGACCAATTGCCCAATCACTGGGACTCGAAGTTATTGGTGCTGGCGGTATGTGGCTCACTGGCTCAGTAGCTCCTGTAGTTCCGTATCTTCGCAACTACAACGTTTTAGAGACTTTCCCTCTGAGAGAACTGAAAGCACACGTGCAATCCCTCCCGGGTGTTGCATTAAAAACAAAAGACTCACGAGTTGACATCGATTCACTGCGAAAAAAGATTAAGAAGCCGGATAGCAATGAATGGGCAATTATTTTCACCAGCGTTGCCGGCGAGGAAATCTGCGTACTCGCACAGCGGGCACCTAAATAAAAGCTCTGCAGCAAACGGGCTAGAACAGGACTTGGGCGATCGGCAGCGTGGATGTCGCTGGGAAATCAAGTGGGGAGGCCATGGCGCCACGGCGCACAACATGCGCACCCAGAGCCGCAACCATCGCTCCGTTATCGGTGCATAAACCCGGGCGAGGGATGCGCAGAGATATTCCTGCACTTTCACAGCGCTCTTGAGCCAATGCCCGCAGCCGGGAGTTGGCTGCAACACCACCGCCAATAACAAGGTGCGGGGCATTGTGCGCCTTGGCGGCGGCAACGGCTTTCGCCGTTAGGACATCGGCTATTGCTTCTTGAACCGATGCGGCAACATCAGGGACAGAAATAGTGTTGCCCGCATCTCGTTGTTCTTTCACCCAACGTGCCACCGCGGTTTTCAGGCCCGAGAATGAAAAATTGAACTCATGTGCGGGATCTGTGCTCAGCGCACGTGGAAAGTCAATGGCACTTGGATCACCCGATACAGCAACTCGATCAATTTCCGGCCCGCCTGGGAACGGCAATCCCAGTAAGCGTGCGACTTTGTCGAATGCTTCACCTGCGGCATCGTCCAATGTGTGACCGAGCGAGTCAAAGGCCCCACTCTCCACTTTGATCAAGGAACTGTGACCGCCTGAGACCAGTAGACCAATGACAGGTTCAGGCAATGGTCCGTGTTCCAGTTCATCAACCATCACATGCGCAGCCAAATGATTCACGCCATAGATCGGCTTGCCCAGTCCCAGTGCTAACGCCTTGGCAGATGCGACACCCACAATCAATGCGCCGACAAGACCGGGGCCCGCAGTCACAGCGATTGCATCAACATCATTGAGTGAAACGCCTGCTGCAGCACATGCTCGCTCGACCGTCGGGATCATCGCTTCAAGGTGTGCTCGACTGGCCACCTCAGGAACCACCCCACCAAAACGCGCGTGCTCGAGAACACTTGATGCCAATTCATTTGCCAGTAATTCACGGCCGCGAACAATGCCCACACCGGTTTCATCACAGGATGTTTCGATACCGAGGACAAGCGGCTCTGATTCATGAGTCATTCTGTCGAGTTCGCTTCCCTGTCATCACGCCGATAAATGAGCGCGGTACTTCCATCGGGGTAGTAGGCAGGACGGGAACTCATTCGAGTAAATCCCGCGTGTCCATAAAGTGCAATGGCAGGTGCGTTGTCCTCACGCACTTCAAGGAAAATGAATCGCACACCAAGACTCTTCGAAGACTCGATCAGGTGATCAAGCAAAATTTTCCCGTGCCCGCGACCTTGCCACTGATTCCCGATCGCCATTGTTTGAACATCAGCATCGGGTGTCTGCACTGACAACCCGCAGTAACCAATAATTTCGGCGTTCACCGTGGCAACCCAATAGTGATTATGAAGCGCGGCCAGCTCTCGCCACCACTGATCCGTTGACCACCTGTCATGGGGAAATAGTTCACCTTCAATGGTGTCGACAGATGGAATGTCCCACCACCGCATTGGTCGAATTGTGAGCTGCGATTCAAGAACTTGCTGCGTTGCTGCAGGTTGATTCATGCTGGTGTACCCGCCTGGGCCTGAGGCTGAGCATCGGGCGCACGCAAATACAAGGGCGCAAGCCCCAAAATTTCCGAGCTCCCAACACATTGGGCAAGGTCGGTCGCATGTGGCAGTAAATCAACAACGACCTCACCTGACATGGCAAGGACATCTTCTTTTGTCGAAACCTGCGGTGCGCCGATTCGCAGGCCCTCGGACGAATACTGCGCCCAGTAATACTCACCGCGGCGTGCATCTAGGGCGACGACACACTCCCCCAGATCCGGTCTCGCATTTCGCGCGCAACGAGCCGCCGCATCAAGTGAACAAATTCCTGAAATTGGAATGCCCCAGGCTATGGAAAGGCTTTGGGCGAAAGCAATTCCCACACGAAGACCCGTGAAAGGTCCTGGTCCCACCCCACACACGATCAAATCGGGCAGCACGAAATCAGGTTCGGTGACATCGATCTGTGGGATCTGTTTGAAAAGGGCACCAATTGCCTCAACATGGCCGCGCGCATTGTGGTGTTCTGCTTGCCCAATGACAACCCCTGAGTCAACAAGGGCAAGTGATGTCAATTCACTCGAGGTGTCGACCGCGAAAATTCTCATGTCAGCGACCTGCAGTTTCTTGTCGCTGTATTCGGGTGATCAGGTCATGGCCTTTGTCCGTGTGGCCAATGAAATCAATATTTCGTTCCGCGTCGATGGTCATCTCAGCAACACTCTCGCCGAATTCAGTGACCCACGGCGCACCCCACTCGACCAAAGTGAAACCGTGTTGGGCATCTGATTCTGACCAAAGGTCCAGGAGTTCATCAGGCGTGGTCACTCGGTAGACATCGAGGTGAAAAAGATCAAGCCCTTGGGTTTCTGATGGGTAATGCTTGGACATGACAAATGTTGGGCTGGTGACATGCTCAGTGATCTGCATCCCACCAGCAACGCCTTGAGCAAATGTGGTCTTTCCCGCTCCTAATTCCCCCGTCAGAATCAAAACATCACCCGATTGCGCCACTTGTGCGATTCGTGCGCCCAGATCCTGCATGTCCTGCGCTGTTTCAACCTTCATTTGGAATCATTCTTATGGAGTCAATCTTTTGTGACGCATGATTGTTTTGCCCCATGACAGACTCGACAAAACCAACGAGAAGCTCATTGACTTCCACATGGCGCTCAATGGTCACCATGTGGCCACTCTCAGCAAGGACAACGAGTTCGGCACCGGGGACCTGATTAATAATTGCGTGACTCTGGCCGGGCGGAGTCAATTTATCGGACTCCCCCACGATCACCAGAGTTTCAACATTTTGCAAAATTGCGAGAGCATCGACCTTGTCATGTTGATAAAGATTGGGCAGGAAATCCACCAGGACATTGAAATTCGTTCCCGCGATCATGTCGGCCACAAATTCACCCGAGTGAACAGGTGCGACCGACCCAAATGAATACAAGCGGGTAAGAAGTAAGCCCAGGTCACTCTTGCTCCACCGGGAGCGGGTGATCAATTCACCTCCACGAGCAACAACACCGGCCACGGTGGGCAATGCCCCCTGCACAACTCGAGCAATGGGTGCAGGAAGTCCCAAGGTGCTGCTACTGACCGCGGAGGCAGCAGTCGCGATGAGAGCCACGCCAATGATGCGTCCACCAAATAGCTCGGGGTGTTGCTCTGCCAGCGCCAACACGGACATGCCGCCCATGGAATGGCCAATAAGAATTATTTTTCGAGTGGGAACACACTGTTGAATCACGGAGTAAAGGTCGCGCCCGAGTTGATCGATGCTGTGATCCAAATCCGAGGAACTCACAGGGCCCGTGACAACACCCCTGGAATCCTTGTAATTCGACTCGCCATGACCTCTTTGGTCGTAGACCACGATGTTGGCCAGCGGCCGCAGTGCCAGGCGCTGATAGAACCATGAATTGCGGTTGAGTGCGAAACCATGAGGCATCACGATTGTGACGTCTGATTCCGGCAAGTGATCAATGTCCGCGACCAACACAACACCGTCGGAGGTGAAGACCTCTTTGCGTTCACCTGTAAGCGAGCTGAATTCACTCAACTCAACTTCGGATTCAGGATCAGCGCTCAAGCGCATGACAAGTCTCTCGGCGGCTGCACCTGCAGCAGCACCCAATGCCAGCGCACCCAGCGATAGTGCAGCGCGACCAGCTACGCGCGGCAGGTCAATGGCCATTGCGCGTCACAACGCTTTCATTCAAATAGCTCACACATAATCCTTGGGAATTCGCACACCAATGCGCGTCACAATTTCATAGCCGATAGTTCCCGTGCGATCCGCCCATTGATCAGCAGTTAACTCCCCGGCCAATCCGGGCCCAAACAGTGTTACGGCATCCCCTGCCTGGGCATTGGGATGATCGCTTAAGTCGATGACGCATTGGTCCATGGCAATTCGGCCGACCTGTGGGACCAACTGCCCATTAATTGCGAGGTCCACGAGCGAGCTGGCCGAGCGAGGAATGCCATCGGCGTAGCCAACGGGGACCAGTCCCACGCGCGTGGCCTCCGGTGCGATCCATGCATGCGAATAAGAAACCCCCGAACCGGCAGGAATGGTTTTTACGTTGGAAAGCTGTGCTGACACTGTCATTGCCGGCGTTATTCCCAAGTCAGAGCTCGTTTCACGCCCTTGATTCGGTGACAGGCCATAAAGACCAATACCGACCCGGACCAAGTCGTAGTGAGCACTCGGATGCCAGAGTGCTGCCGCAGTGTTACCCATGTGCCGAATGTCTGGATTCAACCCCGCACCAGCGAGTAGGGAAAGTGCATGATCAAAAATGTCTATCTGGCTGTGAACACTGGACTCGGCAAGAGCAATGTTTTCGTCGTCAGCACTGGCCAGGTGAGTCCACACCCCGCGTAAATGCACGCTGCCATCATGAACCGCTGGCAGCAAAACGTCGATCAGTTCGGGGAGATTAGAAATCATGACGCCATTACGTGACAGGCCTGTATCAACCTTGAGGTGAATATTCGCCGTTACGCCGGCTGCCTGTGCAGCCCGAGAGATTTCATTGAGTTCACGAGTGCTCGAGACCGAGAGGTCAATCCCACCGACAACGCATTGGGCAATTGCTGGATCCCCCGGAGTTGAGAGCCAAGACAGAACATTCCCTGTGTCACCTGAAGCCCTGACTGCGAGTGCCTCGGCGGGAAGTGCAACGCCGAGCCACTCAACGCCATGAGCACGCAGTGCAGGTGCGACGTGACTGACGCCATGACCATAAGCATCAGCTTTAACCACCGCCATAGCTTTCACTCCAGCGCGCTGTGCGATGGTCGAGTAATTATTCACAATGGCACCGGTATTGACCAGCACTTGCGCTCGGGCAAAACTCATGGGTTTCGCACCTCCGCACACGCGAAACCAATGTCCACGGCTGTGGGATTCATCGCATCAAGTTCGGCGATCCGTCCGGCGCGACCATGCATCCATACCCCTGCGGCAACGACCTCAACCGGGTCCGCATCAGGACGCGCGGCAAGTAGTCCTGCAATGATTCCGGTCAACACGTCGCCGGAGCCAGCCGTTGCCAGCGCTGGAGTTCCCTCTATGTCAATGAACACCTGGCCCGTTGGTGAGGCGATAACGGTGCGCGGACCTTTGCCCACCACGACGCAACCCAGTTCGTGAGCACCGCGCATGACGTCAGCAACACCCATATGCGTGAGGCCCGGAAAGAGAGCAAGAAATTCACCCACATGCGGTGTAAGCACAGTGATCGCACTTCGGGTTGCAACCAACGTGCGCAGGGAATCTTGAGTGCTGACCAAGCGCAGGGCACCCGCATCAAGCACCACGGGCAACTCCCCGCTCAAAATTTCAGTGAGGAATTGCTCCTCGGAGTCACTGCCTTCAAAACCTGGGCCAACACCCCATGCTTTTATGCGCCCATTATTTCCATCCGTCAATACGACGCTGGGAAATTCCTGAGTGATTCCCATGTCAGCTGTACCAGGTTCACGGAACATCACCATGCCGACGCCCGAGTGCAGTGCGCCCAGAGTTGTTAACTGAGCAGCCCCGGGGTAGGACTCTGAACCAGCCGCGAGTGCCACCACGCCGCGCGAATACTTATAGTCGGAGAAAGCCGGTTCAGGCATGAGCGCTTCAAAGGAATCCTGCGTGAAAATACGAGCCAGTGGTTCCACTTCATCGAGTGCATCAAGACCAATGTCTACGAGTTCGACGTCGCCAGCGAATTCAGCACCTGGGCCAAGGACAAGTCCCGGTTTGATTGCACCGAATGTGTAGGTCACATCAGCATGCACGCAGGCATTGACATCGCAGGCGCCACTTTCCGCATTAACCCCGCTGGGGATATCCACGGAAATCACAACAGGCTGAGTGTTAATCCATCGAGCAAGTTGACCATCCACGGGACGCGAAGATCCCAGCCCCGCAATTCCATCGATGGCCAGGTCAAAGTCCTGGCCACTGAAGTCACCTGTAACTCCGCCCGCTGCGAGCAGCGCGCTCATTGCTTGCGCGTGAAAAGTCCCGGGGACAACTACATGCGCTGAGACTTTGACCCCTCGGCGCGCCAAATACGCTCCGGCGAAAAGTGCATCTCCTCCATTGTTGCCCGGGCCAGCAACGATCACCGCGGTTGTGCCATAAATAATTCCGTAGGTCTCCAACAGAACATCGCAGCAACCAACAGCGAGCGCAAATGATGCACGCTGCATTAATTCGCCAGGTGCTGTGATCGCAAACTGTTGGGATTCAGCATCGCGAACCTGATCCACGCTATAAACGGGTAATCCAATGGTCATGTGATTTACCAACTATTCAACGGTGACAGACTTTGCAAGATTTCGCGGTTGGTCAACATCGTGGCCCCGCTCGCGCGCCATTTCCAGCGCAAAAACCTGAAGGGGAACGACGGCAACCAGTGGCTGCATCAAAGTTGGCACTGCTGGAATACGAATAATGTGATCGGCGAATGGAACGATGCTTTCATCGCCTTCTTCAGCGATGGCAATAACCTGCGCACCGCGAGCGCGCACCTCTTGGATGTTTGAAATCATTTTGTCGTGCAAAACTGCTCGGCCGCTCGGAGAGGGAACGATCACAACGACGGGAATACCGGGTTCAATTAATGCAATTGGTCCATGCTTGAGTTCACCGGCGGGGAAACCTTCTGCGTGCATGTACGCGAGTTCCTTGAGTTTCAATGCGCCTTCGAGGGCGACCGGGTAGCCCACGTGGCGACCCAAAAAGAGAACCGAACGTGCTGATGCAAGTTTGCGTGCCAATTTCTGCACCGGCTCAGTGGTATCCAGGACCAAATCCACCTGGCTGGGCATGTCATTGAGTTCGGCCAGAACGCTTCGAATTTCGTCCTCGAACATGGTGCCCCGCGTCTGAGCAAGAAACAGTCCCACCAAATACGTCGCTGTGATCTGGGTGAGGAATGCCTTGGTGCTGGCGACAGCAATTTCCGGGCCTGCGTAGGTGTAGATAACGGCATCCGATTCACGCGGGATGGTGGAGCCAACAGTGTTGCAAATTGCCAAGGTACGAGCACCTTGTGCCCTGGCGTGACGCAATGCCATCAGGGTGTCCATGGTCTCCCCTGATTGTGAAATTGCAATGACGAGTGAATCAGGTCCAACAATGGGATCGCGGTAGCGGAATTCACTGGCCAGTTCAACATCAACCGGCAAATGAGTCCAGTGCTCGATGGCGTATTTAGCCACCATCCCCGCGTGTGCTGCAGTCCCGCATGCCACCACGATCACTTTCTTGAGATCACGAATTATTGCTGGCTCAAGATTGAACTCATC
>JBDQMZ010000140.1:0-3730 GCA_040261955.1 Candidatus Nanopelagicales bacterium | reverse complement strand
CTGGCGTGTCAATCCCCGTTATTTGACCAATTTCGGGTATCAGGTCACATTCATGGCCCTACACCCACTATTGTTCGGGAGATCCACTCGTTGGGCACAGCAAGATCGTTACAAGCAAGATCTTTCAGGGATTAGGAGACCACATGACAACGCCGGCTTTTGGTGATGTTCGATTCTTGACCGTCGCGGAAGTGGCAACGCTCATGCGCGTTTCAAAAATGACCGTTTACCGCCTGGTACACAACGGTGAATTGCCTGCCGTTCGGGTTGGGCGTTCATTCCGAGTCCCTGAGCAGGCAGTTCAGGATTATCTGCGCGACTCCTATATTGAGACCGCCTAACGCAGCAAAATTGGCTGCCGCCCAAGGGGTAGTAAACCCGGGAAATGCCAACAGATAGACTCCGATTCGCGCGAAAAGAGTTCGCGCCAATTTTTCAATTTATTCAGGGACTAAGGATCGTTAATGGGCTCAGTAATCAAGAAGCGTCGCAAGCGGATGGCGAAGAAGAAGCATCGCAAACTGCTGCGCCGTACGCGAGTCCAGCGCAGAAATAAGAAGTAGCCTTTCCGGCTGGTTCCGGTCCCATGAGTGGTTACAAGTACTGGCCCTCTGCGATTCCTGATTTACTGCCTGAGCATCTGACCAGGGAGTTCATGGATCGAATCCTCGAGCCAATTTATTCCGATTGGTTTCGAACCCAAGTTCTGGGTTCTGAGAACATCCCTCGCTCGGGTGGCGCACTGTTGGTTGTCAATCACGCGGGTGCATTCGCCATTGATGGCTTGATCACGATGATGGCCGTGGCCAAGAATTCCGAGCGTCGACTCAAAGTTCTTGGAGCGGATTTTCTGTTCGAATTGGGTGTTAATGATCTGCTCAGTGAACTCGGTGTTGAGCCCGCAGATTCCGCGACCGCCCTGTCACTCCTTGAATCAGGTGAACTGGTGGGTGTGTGGCCCGAAGGTGTTCGCGGTGTGAGTAAGACTTTCGACCAGCGTTATCAGCTGCAGCAATTTGGTCGTGGAGGTTTTGCCAAACTGGCACTGCAGGTAGGAGTCCCGATCATTCCCACGGCAATTATTGGTGCCGAAGAGGCCTATCCGCTGGTGGGAAGAATCTCTGGCGTTTTGGATTGGGTGAATATTCCCTATGTCCCGGTTACTCCCACGTTCCCAGCATTGGGTCCATTGGGGCTAGTGCCGCTGCCCAGTTGCTGGAGTGTTGAGTTTGGAACACCGATTTCTCCTGAGCGATTTCGTTCGCAGGGGAAGTTCCCGGGCTACGACGTGTTTGAACTTGCTGACTACGTCAAGGGTGCTGTGAATGAAATGCTGATGAGCGGGTTGAGCAATCGCAGCCGCGTATTTTCACAGTATGAGAATTAGCGGGAGGCGCGAATCAGGCGCCCAGCGACGTAACCGGCTGCCAGTCCGAATGCGACACCGCTAGCCGCGGTGGTTGCGGGCAGCGCATATTCGCGGAATTGCGCGCGTTTGCGAAAGTCTGAAATATCCCAGCCCATTTTCTTGGCATACGCTCGAAGTTCCGAATCAGGATTCACCGCGGTTGGGTGGCCGACGGCAGAGAGCATGGGAATGTCATTGGACGAGTCGGAGTAGGCAGAGCATTGCGCTAAATCAAGATTCTCGGTGATGGCTAGGGCGCGAATTGCTTCGGCTTTTGCCAGCCCGTGCAGTGGATAACCTTCGAGTTTGCCCGTGTACACGCCGTTCTTTGTTTCTGACACGGTTCCCAGAGCACCGGTGAGGCCCAAGCGCCGGGCGAGTAATTGCGCGAGTTCAACCGGTGTGGCGGTGACGAGCCACACCTCCTGGCCAGCATCAAGGTGTGCCTGGGCCAGGCTCAAACTGCCCGGGATCAACTTGTCCACCATGCGTTGGTCAAACACGATTTCTGCGAGCCGGATCAACTCATCGACTCGGCGCCCTTGAACAAATGACAGCGCGGCCTCAGTTGCGGATGCGACATCCTCGGGGTCTTCAGATCCGGACAACACAAACTTGAGTTGCTTGACGCCGAATCCGAATATTTCGCGGCCAGAGAAGTAATTCATGGCGGCAAGTCCTGCCGCAAAGTGGAATAAGGACGCACCACGCATAATGGTGTTGTCCACGTCAAAAAAGGCTGCAGCGCGGCTGGGGCTGGTGGATCGATCCCCGTGAGCGAGGGCGGCAGCCGCGGCTCCCGATTTCCGATACGTCGAAAGGACATCAGAGGACCCTTGATCAGCGGAAGCCTCAGAATTCTTGCCCATGGGGTGAGAGTACCCAAAAGTTTTGAGCCCATGTGTCAGACTCAGGGGGTGAGTGCGCACAGTGAAGCAATTCAGATGGGCGAGGTCGTCACGGTAGCTGACTTTTTGCAGGTGAGCGCGGCTAGCGATTCCGAGCGGGTGGCATTAATTGATGCTATGACGGGTGAAGAACTGACCTACGCCGAACTCGATGACCGGGTTACCGCCACGGCCCAAATAATGCTGGACCGTGGACTGGTGCCGGCGCGAATCGGTGACCGAGTGGCCATGTTGTTGGGTAACTCAATTGATTTTGTTGTGACCTACTTTGCCGTGGTACGTGCGGGCCTGGTTGCCGTTCCCCTCAATCCTGGGTACACGGTCGGTGAGCTCACAGGCATCCTCACCGAGTGTGATGCACAGATACTTCTCGTCTCGGCTGACACCGTTGAACTGGGTGTTGCCGCGGCGCCCTCAGGTTGCGCTGTAATTTTTTGCGACGAAGTACTTCCGTCCAAGGAGTCACTCCGTGGTTTGCTCAAGGAGTCCTTGCGCAGCTTGGTCAAACGCAACTCCTCAAAGACAGCGATGCCACGCATTGAGCCTGATGACTTGGCCCTGTTGCTTTTCACGTCGGGTTCTGATGGTGTTCCCAAAGGAGTCATGCTCAGCCATGAAAACTTGGTCAGCAATATCCGGGCACTTGCGGCATTGCGCAATCCGCCCATTGTTAGCGCTGAAGATACGGTGCTCGCCGTTTTACCGCTGTTCCATGTTTATGGGCTGAACACTGTGCTTACGCTGGCGATTTCAGCGGGGGCAGGAGTGGTGTTGCTTGATCGTTTTGATGCTGAGCAATCACTTGAAGTTATTGCCCGCGAACACGTCACGACCGTTGCAGGGGCGCCAGCCATGTATCTCATGTGGTCGCGTCTACCGTCGGTCAAAGAAGCAATGCGGCCAACTCGGATGCTCACGAGCGGTGGTGCACCATTGCCTGCCGAGGTGTTCACCCGATTCGAGGAACTCACTGGAATGCGGATCTATGAAGGCTACGGCATGACCGAAACCTCTCCCGTGATTTCATCAACAGTCGTCGATGGAAAAGCGGTTGCAGGGTCCGTTGGCTCAGCGATTCCAGGTACTGAAATAAAGATCATGGCTGACTTTGGCGATGTCGCCGAAACCGGCGATCCCGGTGAGATTTGGGTCAAAGGGCCCGGTGTTTTTTCTGGTTATTGGCCGAATCACTCCGACGGTCCAGATGCACAAGGTTGGTTCGGCACGGGTGACATCGGCTATCTCGATGACGATCGTTCACTGCACCTCGTTGATCGCCGGCGTGAGTTGATCATCGTTAATGGTTTTAATGTGTTTCCACGGGAAGTTGAAATCGTTCTTGAGTCAATTGACGGTGTCTCCGAAGCGGCAGTGCTGGGCAGACCAGATTCTGAAACCGGCGAAGCCGTGAGTG
>JBDQMZ010000139.1:0-3914 GCA_040261955.1 Candidatus Nanopelagicales bacterium | reverse complement strand
TCATGAATCCACTGCACCGGGATGAACTTGCAGCCGGTGCACGGATGCATGCCGCATCCTTTGGCTGGGAAAACACCACTGCCGGACTACTCCAGACCTACTCGCTTGCCCTGTCCCAGGAAAATGTTCACGCGTGAGCAACAGCAAGATGAGTGACAATGTCGTGGGCATTATCTCCGCCTACCTCAAGTCAAATGATCTTCCTTTTGAGTTGGCGGGGAATGTATTCGTTGTCTCTATCCCAGGCGAGAAGAAACTGAAAACCACGTGCTCATTGAGCATTGGTGAGTCCGCAGTGACCATTAACGCATTCGTCGCCCGAAAGCCCGATGAGAATGCCGAAGATGTTTATCGCTGGTTGCTGGAAAAGAATCTCAAGACCTATGCGGTGGCCTTTGCTGTTGATCCCCTGGGCGACATTTACCTTGCGGGGCGAGTTCCCATCAGTGCCATCTCACCCACTGAAATCGATCGAATTATTGGGTGCGTGGCTGACTATTCCGACAACTCCTTCAACACGATCCTTGAACTTGGTTTCGCCACAGCGATTCGTAAAGAATGGGATTGGCGCGTCTCGCGCGGCGAATCCACGGCGAACCTGGCCGCATTTGCCCATCTGGCTGAGCACCGCGACTAATCTGACAGACTTGGTGCATGACTGAAACTGAATACACCTTGATCCTTGTTCGCCACGGTGAGTCAGAGTGGAATGAAAAGAATCTGTTCACGGGATGGGTCGATGTCGACCTCAACGATAAAGGCCGCAAAGAGGCCAAGCGCGCTGGTGAACTCATCAAAGAGGCAGGGCTCAAACCCGATGTCGTGTTCACCTCATTGTTGCAACGCGCCATTAAGACCGCCAACTTGGCGCTCAATGCCTGCGATCGCATCTGGCTACCAGTTATTCGCAACTGGCGTCTCAACGAACGCCACTACGGCGCACTTCAAGGTAAAGACAAGGCTCAAACTCTCGCTGAATACGGCGAAGAGCAATTCATGCTGTGGCGCAGGTCCTATGACACCCCGCCGCCACCGATCGATCCCAACAGCGAATACGCGCAAAATGACGACCCCCGATACCAAGCACTCCCACCCGATGCAGTGCCAACAACCGAATGCCTCAAGGATGTTGTGTTCCGCATGGTTGGTTACTGGGAAGACATCATCGTGGCCGATCACCTGCGCAAAGGCGAACAGGTTCTGATTGTTGCTCATGGAAACTCACTTCGAGCGTTGATCAAGCACCTCGAAGGAATTTCCGATACAGACATCGCATCACTCAACATTCCAACTGGGATTCCACTGGTGTATCGACTTGATAAGAACATTAAGCCGATCGTCCCCGGGGGCGAATACTTGGACCCCGAGGCTGCGAAGGAAGCTGCAGCTGCTGTCGCAAACCAAGGAAAAAAATAGTTATGTCCCAGCATGGGAGAACAACTCGTCTTGAACTAGACAACTCTGATCTGCGCGATTGGGATGCAACAGTCCTCGCGGTCGATCCCGAACTGGGCATTGTTCTTGATCGCTCTGCGTTTTACCCAGGTGGCGGCGGACAGCCGCCGGATCACGGTGTGTTGTTGTGGGATGGGGTGCAAACGCGAATCATTGATGTACGTCGCAAGGATGACCTCTGGCTTGTCCCAGAGGAGGGAGACCCCATTCCTAGTGTCGGCACCAAGGTCACCGGAGCGCTGGAAAATGAGCGGCGCTTTTCCCTCATGCGCACACACTCCGGCCTGCACTTGCTCTCTGGCGTGGTGTTCCGCGACTTTGGCGCATTAGTCACTGGCTCGAACATGGATCCACTAACGGGACGCCTGGATTTCAATCTGGATGAGATTCCGCCGGGGTTCAAAGAATCAATCGAGGCTGCCTGCAATGTTGAAGTTCGCACTGATCGCGCCATCAGCGCCTACGAGTTGAGCCGCGAGGAGGCGTTTGCTATCCCTGACGTCATTCGCACCGCATCAAACCTGCTGCCACCGAGCATTGAGATAGTGCGCATCGTTGACATCAACGGACTCGATGTTCAAGCCGACGGTGGTACGCACGTGGCAAATACTTCACAGATTGGATCTATCAAGGTCCTTAAAGTTGAAAATAAGGGCAAGGGATTCCGTCGAATCCGCATTGCACTTGATGCTTAACCCACAACTGCTAGTACTTCTTGCCAGTTATTTCAATCATCTTCGGGCGAATATCGAATAAGTAGACGAGTGCGATCACCGTTCCAGCGATTCCAAATATTGAAAGCGTGAGTCCTGGCGCCAGTCCAGTGAGAAGTGCAACTGCCGTCAAAACCAACCACAGTGGTTTGGTTTGACGGTTCAGGTAAGGGAAATACTCGGCCGGGCGGCGAATGCAATCAAAGAGTGCAAAGACTTTGACTGCCACCAAGATTGCCCACAGTGCCATCAATACCAATCCATCAATTCCCATGTGTGGATGCTAACTGATCGCCCTAATTACAAGTCGGCCCCGCGGGAATTACAGCGGGGCCGACGGCATGAATTTTGTTTCGGGGTGAGTCACCGACAGCGTCGCGCCCCAAGGTCACCGTGTGAGCGGCGCTATTGCGCACCTTGTTCGCTGCCTGGGTTGCAGCAAGCATGGAATCCGATGCTGCAGTCTTTACGGTTGAAGCAACCTCATTGAATGCGGTCACATCAACTTTAGGGAACTCAACCTTGGGTAGTTCGAACTTGGGCATCTCAACCTTGGGCATCTCAACCTTGGGCATCTCAACCTTGGGCAGTTCAAATTTGGGGAACTCCACCTTGGGCATCTCTAATTTTGAGAGATCAATCTTGGGAATCTGAACACCAAAGAATGTGTTGGATGATTCTGGAGCTTCTTCGAATACGTTGTTTTCTTCCATTTTCTTATTCCTGTTCTGTGTTTTCCGTGTTATCTGGGTTTTCAACTTTGTGAGCGGCCGCATTTTCGGCTTGAAATGCGGCGTAAATTTGCAGGAGAGTTGTTCGTTGACGCTCACTCAGGGTTCGATCAGATGCAATGGCAGTGGTCACTGCTTCATCACCGTCACGCTCACTGAGAATCCCTGCTTGAACGTAGAGGGTCTCTGCTGAAATGCGGAGGCCTTGGGCAATACGACCCAGGATCTCTGCACTTGGCTTGCGAAGGCCACGTTCAACCTGACTGAGGTAGGGGTTAGATATTTCGGCTGCCTTCGCCAACTGGCGAATCGACATTTCTGCCTGATCACGCTGTTCGCGAATAAAACTTCCGAGTCCACTGACATCAATTCCGGCCATGGCTTCACTATGACACAGGGTGCTTGCAAATGCAAGCGGAGACGCTTGCTTGAGTTAGCGTGAGATACATCACGGCACGCTGGGGCCTGACCCAGCTGGGATTTAGATGAGCGGGTAGACGGAACCGACTACCCGTCCTCCACCCAAAAGTGGTTGGTCGCGATATTCCTTGACCAATTCGGGCTCAACACCCATGGCAACGAGAAGGCCAGCCACGACAGCATTTCGCCCGCGATCTGAGCCATCCTCCATTTTGAGGGCAATTGCTCGGCCATCCGCGAAGCTTGCGGTGTAAACACCTTCGGCGCCATCCTTGGCAAGAAGCCCAGGGATTCTTTGCATGAAGTGCGTAACGTCCCTGCGCGTTCCACCAACATATTCGGGGTGAGCCCTAAATGCATCTGCAACGGTTCGTGCCGGCGTTCCTGACTCTGAGAGCACCGCAGTCTGCGAAAGCCTTGCAAGGGCCGGGAGCGTTAATGCCATGACCGGCGCACCGCAACCATCTGTGCCAATGACATCAATATCTGCAGAGGTCATGGATGCAAGTTCGGTCTTAATCGCTTGCTGCAATGGGTGGTTAAGTTCAAGGTATGTATCAACATCCCAGCCGTTAATGACACACGTGGCCAACAT
>JBDQMZ010000138.1:0-7266 GCA_040261955.1 Candidatus Nanopelagicales bacterium | reverse complement strand
GTCCTTCGAGGGCTCCCCGATTCCCTCGGCGCTTCTCGTTGGCCTCGCTGCATTAATCATTGGGCTCGCAGCACGTCGTGGGCTTTCAAGCCCAATCATGGAGGTCGGAATCGTTCTGGGATTCCTCGTCATGAGCCCACCGGATTTGACCAACAAGGATTCAAGCGTTTTCTCAGCAATTGATCCGGTGATTGCCACCGCAGCGTTACTGGCGATTGGTGGCTTATGGGCCTTCCTAGTCGGCACGATAGTTCACAAAAAAGCTCCAACTGTGCCCGAAAATAAGATCACCGACCTGTCGGTGGTCTTGCCCTATGCATTCGCGCTCGCACTGTCCACAGGTGTGGTCACGTATTTCCTATTGGACTTTTCCGCCGGACACTTGGGCGCGTGGGTGATCTTGACAATCTTTGTAATCATGAAACCTAGTCATGACTCCACGATCGCTCAAACCAAAGATCGAATCCAAGGAACTTTCGCTGGAACCGCCATCGCAATTATCGCGATTGAAATCTTGCACCTGCTCAACTCACAGCAGGGCCTTGTTCAAATCACAATTGCCTTTCTCTTCATCGGAATAGCAATGGCCTATTTCGTTCCAGGTCCCTACTGGGTTTATGTGATGTTCCTGACTCCCGGAATCATTCTGATGGACTCAAATGCTGTTTCTGACCAAGACGATGTCGCATTGACGCGAATCGCCTTCACCTTGATGGGAATTGCGATTGCATTAGCCATTGGGTTTTTGGTTCAACGCAGCGCAAGGGTAGTCACAAAACGAAAGTCAACTACTCCGGATCAATAACTGAAATATCCTCGTCGGATCGGTGAACGGTTTCGATGGAGAACGCAGGCACGCAGATGGAGAAATAACTCACGCCCTCATCGGTGTGATAGCGAACCCAATCTCCTGCTCGCGAAATTGCTGCCTGACCGGCTTTGACCAGCATGGGGCCTTCTTCGCTTTCAATGGTGAGTGATCCACTTGTCACAATGGTGAACTCATCAAACTCTGGGACCTGAACCGGTTCATCCCACCCGGGGGGCGCAACCATGTGGGCGATGGAGACAGCATCGTCTCCCGTGGCCACGTGGCCGGCGAATTCCTCGATTACTTTGCCACCGGGAACAGGGATAAGGACGGGAGCTGGAATGAATTCAGGCATGGGCTCACCTTAGACGATGCGGTCAACGATCAATGGCAACCGATTGATTTCATTCGCGCTGCCGATTGTGACTGGTGATTCATCCAGGGCCTGCTGCGCCAGACCGAACCGCGCTTCTTCATCGGTATACATGGTGAGCAGTGGTTCACCCGCTTCAACTTTCTCACCCGGCTTCTTGTGCAGCATGATTCCGGCTCCGAGGCTGACCTGGTCTTCTTTGCGCGCTCGGCCCGCTCCCAAGCGCCAGGCCGCGATTCCCACCGCCAAAGCATTCATAGAGGTGATTGTTCCTGAGTCCGCTGCCGTGACCGTGTGCTCGAATTTGGCTACCGGCAGGGGCGCGTCATTGTCGCCACCTTGCGCGGCAACCATCCCCTTCCACACATCAAATGCTTGACCATTGTCCAACTTCTCCGCTGGATCAACATCGATTCCTGCAAGTTGGAGCATCTCCCTGGCAAGGGTGATGGTGAGTTCACGAACATCACTCGGTCCGCCTCCTTGAAGGACCTCAATACTCTCCTGCACTTCGAGTGCATTGCCAACCGCAAGCCCCAGGGGTACATCCATGGCGGTGATGAGAGCGGTCGTCTTCACTCCAGCGTCATTGCCCAGATTCACCATTGTTCGGGCCAGTTCGCGAGCCATATTTGGATCCGACATGAACGCGCCATTACCAGTCTTGACGTCAAGAACGAGACCACCAGCGCCTTCAGCGATCTTTTTGCTCATGATGCTCGAAGCAATGAGCGGAATCGCTTCAACCGTTCCGGTGACATCACGCAGGGCATAAAGCTTCTTGTCAGCAGGAGCAAGCCCTGGCCCAGCGGCGCAAATGACCGCACCGACATGCTTAAGAATTTGGTGCATTTCCTTGTTGGTGAGATCAGCGCGCCAACCCTTGATGCTCTCCATTTTGTCCAGAGTGCCACCCGTGTGGCCCAAGCCGCGGCCGGAGAGCTGCGGGACAGCTGCTCCGCACGCTGCAACGAGGGGTGCCAGCGGCAGGGTGATTTTGTCGCCCACTCCGCCTGTCGAGTGCTTGTCCACCGTCGGCTGCGTCAAATCACTGAAGTCCATGCGCTCGCCACTATTGATCATGGCGTTGGTCCATTGCACAATCTCACGTTGATCCATGCCATTGAGCAAAATAGCCATGGCCAGAGCCGCCATTTGTTCATCGGCAATTACTCCGCGCGTATAAGCATCAATTGCCCAATTGATTTGTGGCTCAGTCAAAGCGTTCTTGTCCCGCTTGGCGCGAATAATGTCAACCGCGGCAAATGGTTCAACTTGATTGGTCGATGTCATGTGGTCAGAGTTCCTTACGAGTCTCGAGGTCCTCGGGACCAAATGCCTGCGGAAGGATGTCCTTGAGGGTTAACGTGCCTTCAGGCGTGGTGATTTGGGTGTCCGGCTTCCCGTTTTCCCACAACAATTGCCTGCACCTGCCACAGGGCATCAGTGAGTTTCCATGCTGGTCAACACACGTGATCGCAATGAGTTTGCCACCACCACTGGCGTGAATCGCTGAGACCATGCCGCACTCGGCGCAGAGCCCGATGCCATAAGCGGCATTCTCAACATTGCAGCCAACGACAATGCGGCCATCGTCCATCAAGCCCGCGACACCCACTTTGAAACGTGAATACGGCGCGTAGGCCTTTGCCATGATGTCTTCAGCAGCACGCTGCAGTTGTTCCCATTGGGCGTCAGTGATCATGGGATCAGTATCCCTTCCCGCTCTATTGCTTTTCAAATGGTTGACCATCGGCTGCCGGTGGACGAGCACGCCCAACCAGTCCGGCAACAACAATGATGGTGACCAAATATGGCGTCATGGAGAGGAACTCGGTCGGGATTGGTGTGTTGATCAGTGCAAGCTTTTGCTGCAGGGAATCGGAGAACCCAAAGATCAACGCCGCACCAAAAGCCCCGATGGGATTCCAAGCGCCAAAGATCATGGCGGCAAGTCCAATAAATCCACGACCGCCCGTCATGCCCTCATCAAAGCGACCAACCGTGCCAAGGGTGAACCATGCGCCGGCAAAACCGCCCACCATGCCACCGTAAATAACCGCGAGGTAGCGGGTTTTGGCGACGCTGATGCCCAATGAATCCGCGGCCTTGGGGTTTTCACCCACGGATCGGGTGCGCAGCCCCCAGCGGCTCCGGAACAACATGTAGGTGGTGAAGACAACGAGGCCAAACATGCCATAAACAATGATGGTCTGATCAAAGAACATTGGGCCAAGGATGGGAATATCCCCCAGAATCGGGATCTTGATCGCTGGAAAAATTGGCGCGTCGTTCCACTCGGGCTTCTTGACCAATACCTGCGCCGTGAGAAATGAGGTGAGGCCTAAGACCAAAATATTGATCACGACACCGATAATGATTTGGTCCACCCGGAAATTAATGGCGAGGAAGGCCAACAGGAGCGCCAACATGCCGCCCACAATGGTTGCGGAAATCAAACCGACCCAGCCACCCACGAGTGAACCCATGACAACACCGGTGAACGCGCCACCGAGCAGCATGCCCTCGATACCGATGTTCACCACACCCGCTCGTTCACACAAAATCCCTGAGAGTGCGCCAAGGGCAATCGGTGTGCATCGCGCGATGGTCGAGACCAACATGGAGATGAGCGAGAATTCTTGTCCCGCCGTGGCCCAAATCATTACTGCGACCACAAAGAGCGCAAAGGAAATGCCCAAGATAATGGTGGACTTGCTTTGGAAGCCTTTCAAGAATTGCGTTCCACCCAAGAAGCCCAAGACAAGCGCCAAAATGTAAAGCGACCCTGTGCTGGGTACGGAGAGTGCATCAAGTTGGAACCGGTCGTCAGGGAAACTCAACCCAAAAGTCGCGTTGCCTTCAGCCGCTGGCGCCAATATAAACATGACCACGCCCGCGAGAATGAGGAGAATCACCCCAATGATTCGGGCACGGCGAATCTTGTTTTTATTGAGCACCTTGGACTTCGACTCACCCGAGGTGTAACTCTCAACCGGTAACTCTTGGTATTCGCTGCCTTGATTACTCATGATGCCCACCCCTTGCTGATCTGAGTAGAAGCAACGGGCGTTTTAAGCCGATAAATTGCCGCGATCAGAGCGGGGGCAGCCACGAACATGATGATCAGTCCCTGGATGACAGCAATAAGGTCGATGCCCACATTGGCTGAAACTTGCATTTGTTGACCACCTGCACGCAAACCGCCAAAGAGAATCGCCGCGGCGACCACGCCCCATGGGTTTGAGCGACCAAGAAGTGCTACGGCGATACCGTCAAAGCCAAGGTCTGCGGTAAAGCCAGGTGTGGCTCGGCCAAGGACTCCGAGAACCTGACCAGCGCCCGCGGTACCGGCAAGTGCACCGGCGATCATCATGACGAGGATGTAGACCCGTGTCACTGAGATACCTGCATAGCGAGCCGCGCTGGGATTAGCACCGACGGCTCTGAATTCGAAACCAATGGTGGTCCGGAATAACAGCCAGTAAATAAAGAATGCCGCGGCGAGTGCAACGAAGAGTCCCGCATGCACGCGAAGCGCCGGGTCGACACTGCTCAAGAATGCTGGCAACTCTGCAGTGGCCTCCACATTCTTTGACACCGGATCATTTCGGCCTTCGCGCTGAAAAATCGAAGTTTTGAGAAAGTAATCCACCAGTCGGAGCGCGATGTAGTTGAGCATGATCGTAGTGATGACTTCATGTGCGCCAGTTTTGGCTTTCAGGATTCCGGGGACGAAACCGTAGATGGCACCGCCCACGATTCCAGCAAGAACGGCAAGGGGCAGGTGAATGTACAAGGGCAGTCCAGTTATGGAGAAGCCGACCCAAACCGCAAACATTCCACCGATGAGTGCTTGACCTTCAGCACCGATGTTGAACAGCCCCGCACGAAATGCAAGGGCAACCGAAAGCCCCGACAGAATCAGTGGTGTTGCGGCAGTCAAAGTCTCAGAGATGGCGCGCAGGGATCCAACGGAACCTTGTAGCAGCGCCTTATATGCCTCCATGGCATCACTGAAACTCGAACCGGTCACCATGATGATGACGACCCCGATGATCAGAGCGGTGAGGACAGCAAGTGCGGGAATTAAGAGTGCGGTTCGCCAGTCCGTAGCGGTAGCAAGCCTTTGAGTGAAGCCTCGCTCCTTGGGATTAACCAGCTCATTTTTCTCTTCAGCGGTCAGGTTCTTGTTCATGCCGCCTGCCCTGCCATGTAGAGACCAACTTCCGTTGGTGAGGTGTCAGCGGTATTCAACTCGGCAACAATGCGTCCATCAAACATGACCACGATGCGATCCGCTAAGGCGAAGATTTCATCGAGTTCAGTTGACACTACGAGGATGGCAACGCCTTCATCGCGCTTTTTCACGATTTGCTCGTGAATATATTCGATGGAACCAACATCGATGCCGCGCGTAGGTTGCGCACACAGGACTAACGGAACATCTCGGCTGAACTCCCGGGCCACGATCATTTTCTGGGCATTGCCGCCAGAAAGTGCTCCACCGGTGTTCTCAATGTGCGGCGGTCGAACATCGTAGTCTTTGACCAAAACTCGGGCCGCTTCATCGATTGCCTGACGCTGCATGCGGATTCCTTTAGAGAACGGTTTTTCGTAATAGGAGTCAAGAACCAGATTTTCTGCCAGGGTGAACGAGCCAATCATTCCCATGTGATTTCGGTCTTCGGGTACGTGGGCGACTCCGTCTTTGTGAATATCGCGAGGACTCGAGCCGGCCATGTCCTTGCCCTTCAGGCGAATTGCACCGCTTGCCAAGGGGATAAGCCCAGTAATGACTTCCACCAGCTCTGTCTGTCCATTGCCCTGGATGCCGGCAACACCAACAATTTCACCTGACCGCACCTGCATGTCAATGGAGTCGAGAATTGGTCGGCCATAGTCATCCATCACCGAAACTCCAGCTATGTCGAGGACAACCTCGCCAGGATTAGCCTGCGATTTCTTGACCGTTAAGTCGATGTCGCGACCCACCATCATGCTGGCAAGTTCCTCTTGCGTTGCAGTCTTGGGATCAGCGTTGCCCACAACCTTGCCACCACGTAAGACCGTGATGTCATCGGCGATTGCGAGTGCTTCCTTGAGCTTGTGAGTGATAAAAATAATGGTGGCACCGCGTGACTTCAGTTCATGGACAATGCCAAAGAACTCGGTTACCTCCTGCGGGGTGAGCACTGCTGTGGGCTCATCAAAAACCAGAATCTTGGCGCCTCGCAATAGCACTTTGATGATTTCAACTCGCTGCTGCAAACCAACGGGGAGATCTTCGATCAGCGCTTTGGGGTCAACCGCCAGGCCATACTTCTTTGAAATTTCTTCGACTTCTTTATTTGCTTTCTTGCGATTGAGAATGTTTCCAGCAAATGTGGGCTCGACTCCAAGGACAACATTTTCAGCGACAGTGAAAACAGGCACCAACATGAAGTGCTGGTGCACCATGCCGATTCCGGCTTTGATTGCATCCCCTGGGTCAGCAAAGTGCTGTTGCTTGCCATCAATAAATATCTCGCCTGCATCGGGTCGATAAAGGCCGGAAAGAATATTCATCAGGGTGCTTTTGCCTGCACCATTCTCACCGATGAGCGCGAGAACTTTGCCGGAACGGGCCGTGAGGGAGACATCGTCATTCGCCAACACACCGGGAAATCTCTTGGTGATTCCGCGTAACTCAAGTTCCACGAATCCGGGCTCCTCTCGAATGCTTATTGCTTGACATCGCATCGTAACGGTTTCGCATGAAGAAGGGGCCTGAATTAATCAGGCCCCTCCCCCAGCAATGCGCCTTTTGAGCGCACTTGTCAATCTGTAGTGCAGTGACTAGCCCTTGGTGCTGACGGAGCCATCAACGATGCCTGCACGGATGGTCTCAATCTGAGCCTGCAGTTCGGCAGGGACGACTGATGCCATGTCGTGGTAGTCAGCAATGTTGACGCCACCGTTTTCCAAGGTACCCACTGTTACGCCACCTTCGAAGGTACCGTCAACAACAGCCTTGATTGCGTTGTATGTGGTGTCATCCATGTCCTTGAGCTCGGTTGTGAGGTACACACCTGCGTTTGCT
>JBDQMZ010000137.1:0-8749 GCA_040261955.1 Candidatus Nanopelagicales bacterium | reverse complement strand
CTCATGCCCAAGAACATCGCTTCTACGCACATCATTGGCAGTTCTCGATCCCGCATCAGCTTCCCAGCTGTACTTTTGCTAGGCGAGTGTCCGTTTCAGGAACTGCGAGACCTTCTTGATCGAGTCATT
This sequence comes from Candidatus Nanopelagicales bacterium, assembly GCA_040261955.1. Taxonomy (GTDB): domain Bacteria; phylum Actinomycetota; class Actinomycetes; order S36-B12; family S36-B12; genus UBA4592. The sequence continues at coordinate 8,620 of JBDQMZ010000137.1, read as the reverse complement.
CCATTCCCCATACATGTAGTGCTTGGCACCTGGATATTCAACAAGGGTTGCATCTTTTCCATTTCGTTGGAGGGCTTTGTATGTTGCCCTGGCCCAGTTGATGTCGCAGCTTTCGTCCTTGGTGCCATGAATCATCAGGACGGGTTCAGTGATCCGTGAGAAGAAGTAGCGGCTGGACATGTCGCGCCATGTGGAGGGATTCTCTTTTGGTGTTCCATATGCCTTCAGTATTTGGTTACCAATTGGGTAGTCATTGCGCTGCCACTTGTTGAAGTTGTCTGCAGCGCGGGTGCTCGTTGAAGCATAAGTAATCGCGGAGTCAAACACTCCTGGCTTGAGCACTAAAGCTTGAAACGCAACTCCACCACCCATTGATCTACCGAGTAATGCGACCTTGTTCTTGTCCATGTACGTGAACTTTGAATCTTTTACCGCAAGCGCTGCACCGATGACATCCTCGGCGTAGCCCAAACGCATGGAGAGGTCATTGTCAGGATCTTTGTCCGAACTCGCATGATTGCGGTAGTCAACGTGTAATGCGACATACCCATTCTTGGCCAGCCAGTCCTGTTCGCGACGGAACCCTTGACCGCTCCAGTACTCCTTAGGGTCGATGTAGCCATGGGCGAGAACGACCACGGGGAATGGCCCTTTGCCCTTTGGCTTGTTCATGATGCCTGAAATTGTGAGGCCGTTGACGTCGTAGCGAATTGAGTGACGTGTGTATTGCGAGTTGCTGCCCAGGTCCTTGACAATTCTCAAGTCCGAACCGGTGATCTCCTGATCAAAAGCCAGCGGAATCGAACTTTCCGTGGCTGAGGCTGGAACGGTTGAGAACATGAGCGCTAGGCACGTTGCTCCAATTGCCATTAGTTTTTGTGTCGGCCTCATGATTAGAGGGTAAGCGATCTGGGTGGATGTGCATTTTTTCCCAATGAACTGAGCGCCAGGAGGCTTACTTGAATGCCACGATTAGGCCCACTGGACGAGACCGTTTCAATGGAGATCCACTGTAGGCGTGCCGTGTTAATTGCGCTGCCTAGTCTTTTGCAGGCAGGGTGTCATGGTGGTTCCTAGCCCGTAATTGGCCGGCGAGAGCGGGCAATCGTTCCGGCAACTGCCAGTCCACCAACAAGCAGGAAGGCCGCTGTGCGTGGGTCGCGCTGAGGGTTCGCCATATCAAACCACCACCTTTGGCCAGTTGGATCGATTTTTCCACCTCGAGCGGTCATGGCCCTTCAGGCTCGAACTCCGATTACTCCAGCCGACCGCCTCAGGCACAGCATGATCGTAACTTGGGTTTTGAACCTCGGAGCAGAGGTTAAACATTTATGCGAAAACTCCGAATCTCTGCGGTGTGTGGGGAGCGGCTCGAGAGTATTCAGTGCCATCGCTCAGTCCAAATTACCGTAATAACACGGTATTCAAAGTGCCCTAGAACCATGGAGACTAGAGTCTTGATAACGGGGATCACAATCTGAGGAGAAAACACATGCTACGAATCATGCCCACCCGCTTACGTCTGATGGCAGTTTTAGGCGCACTCATTGCAATGTTGTCGCTTGGATTGGTTTCGACATCTGCCCAAGCTGCACCTGGCGATGCCGCGGTTCTCAAAGGTACTTGGATCGGCACCTACAGCGGTTATGACAATTCTGGTTACAAAAGCGGTCTAGAGAAGATCGTGATCACGTCAGTCAAAGGGAGTAATGCCCGCGGCACTTGGCAGTCACGTCCATCAGCCAAGGTGAAGTGGAGCAAGCCAAAGCCCCTTAATCTGTCCATCTACGCACAAGAATTTGATGATGACTTGCCCACCGATTACCTGTCCGGTGGGGATGCTGACGGGATCTACGTGGGCAAACTCGTCACATCCAAGAATCGGATGGTCTTTTCATACACAGCACGGTCCAAGAACCTGCTCGTATTAACTTTTGACCTTAACAAAAAGTAGAAGTGACTCCAATGAGTGAAATGGAAGGCGATCCCAATTCTCTCGCCAACATCCAAGCCGCTCCGGCCCAAACTGAGACTTGGAATGAAGATCAAGAGCTCGACTTCAGTGACCAAGAGCTCTCTGATGTGCAAGGTGGTGGGTGGCTGAATCTTTTTCAGCCACCACCGCCTGGTGCCTAGGGCCTTTGTTACAACGGTCCCAAGGGCCACCTGCCTGTCCTGAGTGGGTCAGGGTTAAGCCGTGGTTTATCTGCGCGGAAGCCGTGTATCTATTGCGGATGCCGGTTCTATTTCCACAGGTAGAGAGCTCATCAAAGAAATTTCTTTGGACATCGAGATTCACCATCAAAACCGGTAAAACAGCCAGGTCACAAACCTGGGGCATCTTCAAGGTCCGAAGACATCTGTCCCGGATCTCGCAAGGCACCACATGGGGTGAGTGACGGGACTTGAACCCGCGGCATCTGCGACCACAACGCAGCGCTCTACCAGCTGAGCTACACCCACCGCGTTAGACATTCAAGCCCTGAGAATGAGTCTGGGCCGAACACCTAGCCTGCAGAGTCTAGCGATGCGCTAGTTGTGCTCCACCACGTGGTTGGTGGCTATCTCTTTTGCCTGGGTTCCATCGGGTCCTGGAGCAGCCACCATGATGGCTTCGCGGTAGTAACGCAACTCGGCGATGGACTCGCGCGTGTCAGCGAGTGCGCGGTGATTGCCGGTTTTCTCTGGGGAATTGAAGTAGGCCTTGGGATACCAACGGCGGGCGAGTTCTTTGATGCTTGAGACATCGATAAGTCGGTAGTGGAGATGCTGATCAATGTCTGGCATGTATTTGGCCAAGAACCCGCGATCAACATAAACACTGGAGCCGGCAAGATGCCCTTTATTGGGTTCGGGAACATGGCTCTTGATGTATTCCAGTACCTGGGTCTGGGCAGTCTCGAGGGTGATGCCTGAGTCAAGTTCGGTCATGAGCCCGGAGTCGTTATGCATACCTGTGACAAAGTCATCCATGTTGTCCAGCGCGACCTGGCTAGGTTTGATAACCAGGGAGATACCCGCGTCAAGTTCATTGAGATCTGCATCGGTCACGATCGCCGCAATTTCAACGATCTCGTCATTCTCAACACTCAGCCCGGTCATCTCCAGATCGATCCAGACCAAACGTTGATTGGCATGTTCTTGGGTTGCTTCAGTCACCGTGTCAGCCTATTGGGTGGATATTTGGGAGCGACCCTTCGCTCAAGAAACAAAACTGAGAAGGTCACTTTGGGTGACAATTCCGAGCACTCTTCCTGCGGGGCTGCACACGGCGAGAGCATCGAGATCTTGCTCGGTCATGAGAAGGGCCGCATGTTTGGGTGAATCCTCGGGCCTGAGACAAAATGCCGCTTGGGTAGAAATGATCGACTGCACTTGCTTGGCTGCTAGATGTTCGCGTGTCAAGGGAGAGTCGGCCAACACGTTGCGGTCGCTGATCACGCCCAAACATTGGCCATCGCGATTTGTAACGATTAAATGGCGCAAACCGGAAACTGAAAGCATCTGCCAGGCGTCCCAGAGTGAGTCGCTTAAGTCAATGGTGAGTACTGGTGCTGACATGATGTCTTGAACGCTTGTGCTCATGCCGCATCCAATGGTTGGGGGGGAATGGGAACGATTGCGACTGGGACATGAGCTTTATGCAAAACAGCATTACTCACCGAGCCGAGCAATGCACCGAGCGCGGCATTGCGACCACGGGTCCCCAGGACTACAAGGGCCGCATTGGTGGTTGAGTCAAGAATGGCCTGCACTGGGCTGGTGCGCACCAGTTGTTCGGACACCTCAACGTCGGGGTAATTCTCCGCGTAACCCGACAGGACCTCGGCCGCTAGTCGCACCTCGTCATCACCCACGTGCTCAAGCGGAATGGGAAGAGGGCCATGATTCGAAATTATCAAGTCATAGCTGGGTACATCCCACGCGTGAATCGCAACGAGTTTCCAACCGTGCCGACTTGCTTCATCAAAAGCGAAATCCAATGCAGCGACAGAGTGATCCGAGCCGTCGATTCCCACAACGATTTCATTGGCGCCGTCGCGAGATTCGTCGCGCATAACGATCACGGGACAAGCTGCATGCGATGTCACCTGGCTGCCAACAGAACCCAAGAGCAGACCACGGAAACCACCATGACCGCGTGACCCAAGAATGATCATGGTCGCAGTTTCTGAGGCAATTAGTAAGAGTCCACTCGGGGTGCTCACCTCAACATGAATGTCAATGTCAGCGCAGTCAAGGTCGGCCGCAATCCGTGTGAGTTCAACGGATGCCGCAGTTCGCATTTCATCGATGACATCGAGCCGCGGTGGAACACCGAGACCGAACCCGCCACCAGCAACATTGGGCAGCACCGAGTGGGCGAGGGTCAGGCCGCGCCCGCGCAGGCGAGCCTCTCGAGCGCCCCAGCGGGCAGCGTGCATGGCACCTTCGGAGCCATCCATCCCGACGACAATTCGGCCGTCAAAGGGGCTCATCGCTCGTGTACCGGCGGGTGCAGTCATTGGTCAGCTCATCTCTGTCGGGTTTTGCTCTACGAATCGTCGGTTGTGTTGACCACAATGTATAGCGTCCAAGTGACCCGAGTGTTACGACTTTGGTCCCTTTGCGCGCGATGGATCCATTGGGTGAATTTTGTTTGCCGGCGTTGTCACGGCTAGAATTCCCAGTTGGCCCAATAGTTTTCGACTATTCCAGGAGGGGGATCATGAGGAAAACTCTGCGCGCATCCCTTTCGATTAGGAATGGGCTGCCCCCGTGGTGGGTGGAAGTTTTGATCATCGGTACTGGATATCTGGTGTATCAAGCGGTCCAGATTTTTGTTACGGGTTCTGAGCAGTCGGCGGTCTCGCGGGCCCACTGGCTGTGGTCGGTACAAAGTTTTCTCCACATTAACCCTGAGGTGGCCATTAACTCGTGGGTCGCGGGAAATTCCTTCCTGCTTTATGCAACTGGCTATTTCTACGGGATCATGCATTTTCTCATCACCCCCGTGGTTTTAATTTGGATCAGGTTTTACCGTAAGTCTGACTACGCCATGTTGCGCAATGTTCTGGTTGGAACCAGTCTGTTGGCGTTGATCATGTACTGGGTGGTGCCCCTTGCGCCGCCTCGACTTTCCATGGCATCGATCGTGGACACCTTGCGCGTGGAGAACATCCTGTCTGCCGCTGACCCCACCGGGCCCGCGTCCATGGCAAATGAATACGCGGCGATGCCGAGTCTTCACGTTGCCTGGGCCGTGTGGGTCGCGCTCGCACTCTACGTTGCTTTCAAGCCAAACCCTGCACGAATACTTTTTTATCTGTACCCATTAGCAACCACATTCGTTGTCATTGGCACTGGAAATCACTTTGTCGCAGATGCCGTCGCTGGAGCGCTTCTCGTGTGGGGAACGTGGTTTATAGCATCGCGGGCTCACGAAACGTTGCGAGGCAAAGAAGAAGTTACTTCCATTACTTTCGTTCAATCCACATTTACCTAGAAGTGCGCCACAATGGTGACGTGCTGAGGTTGCGTTATGAGCGTTGAAGCACCAGAGGTAGTCCTCATCCCTGAAACAGAGGGAAGTGGTCACAATGAGATGCGGCCCAGAAGGGTCCGTCGGGGAAGTCGCACCGCCTCGATCATTGTCATTGTCATCACAATTGTCTGGCTGATCCCAACCATTGGGCTATTTGTCACGTCGATTCGACCGGTTTGGGAATCCAAGTCCTCGGGCTGGTGGACTTTCTTTTCCAATCCAGTGGTCACGGGTGATAACTACGCCGAGGTACTAACAGGCGGCACGTCCTTGCCTGATGGCATCGTTCCCTTTTTGTTCAACACTCTTGCAGTTGCAATCCCAGCGACAGTTATCCCAATTGTGGTTGCTTGCATGGCGGCATATGCGTTGGTGTGGATTCCATTTCGTGGGACCACGGCGATCTTTGTAGTGATCATCGCCTTGCAAGTGATCCCCATCCAAATGGTGTTACTGCCGCTCTTGGACCTGTTTAACAATGGGTGGAGCCTTGGACCAATTCCCATCGTGCCGAATCTGGATAACCCAGAAACGGGTCGTTCACTCTTGATGAATACGTACGTTCCTCTGTGGATCGTGCACATTGTTGTTGCTTTGCCCATAGCGGTATTTCTCATGCACAACGCAATTTCTCGGCTCCCTCGAGAGCTTTTCGATGCAGCAAAGATCGATGGCGCCTCCCACTACGTAATTTTTCAACGCTTGGTGCTCCCGCTGGCAATGCCAGCAATTGCAGCATTCGCCATCTTTCAATTCGTCTGGGTGTGGAATGACTACATCGTGGCGTTGACCTACGCCAGTGGTTCGCCCGATGTCGCCCCGATTACTCGCTACCTGGCTTACCTGTCGGGCAGCATGGGGGTTAATCAGCACCTGATGACAGCAGGGGCGTTCATTTCAATGTTGATACCCATCGCCATATTTTTCGCCCTTCAACGGCATTTTGTTCGAGGATTGACCGCGGGGGCGCTAGAGGGTTAAGTCGTGGAAAGTGCCTCGAATTTGCCTGAGTTACGACTTGCGCTTAAACTCCGAGGCACAAGGGGAGTACCCCAAATGCTGAGTGTCGTCAATACGGTGTGGCAATCCACACCCGGTGCTCAGGCCGGTGCAGTAAGGCCGGTGGCGGAGACCTTGCGTTTAGTCGCTCTTTGGTGACTCTGACGTAAGGATCGATCATGGTAGTTGAACTGTGGGTGTGGATAGCACTCCTGGTAATCGTTCTTGTGATGCTCGCTGTTGACCTCTTTATGCATCGTGATGCGCATGTTATTTCAGTCAAAGAGGCCGCTGTTTGGTCGTTGGTTTGGGTGGGTGTTGCAACAATTGTTGGCGCGCTCGTGTGGTGGTACTTCGGCAGTGAATTCGGCATGCAGTACTTCGCTGGTTATCTGATTGAAAAATCCCTAGCGGTTGACAATGTTTTCGTGTGGGCGTTGATTTTCAGCTACTTTGCTGTTCCTCGCGAACACCAGCATCGAGTGCTTTTCTATGGAGTGATCGGCGCACTCGTTTTTCGCGCGATATTCATTGCCGCAGGTTCCGCTCTCATTGCTTCGGCTGCGTGGGTGCTGTACATATTCGGAGCATTCCTCATTTTCACTGGTATCAAAATGATGGTCCAGAGAAACGAGCATTTTGACGTTTCGCAATCGCGCACTCTCAAACTTTTTCGCAGGCTGGTTCGGACATCTGATGAGTACGAGGGCAGTAAATTCCTCACTCGCAAGAATGGAATTCTGTTTGCAACACCGCTTCTCGCGGTGCTCGTGGTTGTGGAATTTACCGACATCATCTTCGCCGTCGACTCGATCCCTGCAATCTTTGCGGTCACCCAAGAACCATTCATTGTCTTTGCCAGTAATGCGCTGGCAATCTTGGGCCTCAGGGCCATGTACTTCCTGTTGGCGGACTTGATGCACCGATTCATTTACCTCAAGATTGGCTTATCTCTCGTGCTGGTTTGGGTGGGGATCAAGATGATTCTTGGTCACGCGTTCTTCGACATTCCCACGGCCATTAGTCTTGGAGTTGTTGTTCTCTTGATTGCGACATCTGTAATTGCGAGTCTCATTGCAACGAAGGAGAAGTCCGATGCCTGAGATCTCGCCGCGGAACCGGGCGATCCGCAAAACCCTTGTTGCCACTATTGGTTCCACCTTGCTTGTTGCGGGTGTTCTGATGCTTGTGCTGCCCGGACCAGGACTGGTCACAATTCTTGCCGGACTCACGCTCCTTGCCACGGAATTTCACTGGGCTCGCAGGGCAAAGCGCCGCGTGGTGGTGTGGGTGCGGAAACGAACCAAGCGTCGCAAGAGTCAGACCCAAGAGCCGCGTGACGGTCGTGAGAATATGGACGAGTGATGAGCCAGACTTCTCAGGACGTGGACCTTGGTGAGTTCTACGTGTGGCCTGATAAATGGTGGGTGCGCGCCATGATGGTGCAATCCCTCGATGGTGCACATGCTGGCCCCGATGGCAAGAGTCGAAGTATTTCCAGTGAACGAGACCGCGAGGTGCTGCAGGAGACGCGGAGATTGTCTGATGTCGTACTTGTCGGGGCAGAGACAATTCGTGCAGAGCGCTATCGGCCAATGGTCGCCAAAGCCCAATGGCAGGACGCGCGTGCAAATGCCGGGCTTGCACCAGCGCCGGTGGTTGCGATTGTGAGCGCCTCGTTGGACCTGCCGTGGGAGGAGCCACTATTTGGTGAATCAGAGTTCACACCACTGGTCTTCACTGGTGGAACTGCATCCGTTGAACGGACGGCAATTGCTCAAGAGATGGTCGCTGCTGGAAAAGTCGAAATCATTGAGTGCAGCGACCTACCCGTTGGTGCGCTCGATGTTTTGCGTGAACGAGGCTTTACCAGAATTGTGTGTGAAGGCGGCCCTAATTTATTGGCCACGCTGAACCCCCACGTTGATGAACTCGACCTCACAATTGCACCGATGTTGGTCGGTCGAGAGTCACCCGGTCCAATTGAGTCTGTATCGGAATCAGAATCGAAATCGGCGGTGGGTGAATTAATTGACTGGAAGTTATCCGGTTACTGGGAGCACGAGGGATTTGTCTTTACCCGTTACGTGCGCGCAT
>JBDQMZ010000136.1:0-4068 GCA_040261955.1 Candidatus Nanopelagicales bacterium | reverse complement strand
TCCTTCACCGATCGGCTGCTCTCTGTTCTCGAGGCTGGGGATGATGCCGGCGGTGACAAGCGCGGACGACAAAGCGCAGCGATACTTGCCTGTACCGCCAACGGCGGCTACGGGGGAACAAGTGACACCGAGATGGATTTGCGCGTCGATGACCACGCTGACCCGGTCACCGAACTCATTAGGCTCTCGGGGATTCATCAATTGCTGTTTGGCAAGCCCGAAAAGACCGTCCCCCTCGAAGGCGAATACGCCTCACGACTGCGAGCAGCGTTGGACTCACTGGGTTGGACCAACCCCGCAGACTCCGATCCCGATCTCGAGGCAGCATTGATCGCCTGCGCGGGTGTCGAGAACCTCGAGGAACGCATGGTTCCTGGGGAACTTGATCTCGTGGTCTTGGAATACTTGGAAAATCGTGCCGCTGAGAGCGGAATCGCCTGACTCACGTATCGCTTTGGATGGTTCCCACTTAGAGTGGACACGTGCAAGGAATTCGACATCGCAACAGATTGGGCTCTCTCGGGTTTGCTGCTGCCATCGCTTGCACATTTCTCGTTGCCACCCCGCAGTCGGCTCATGCGGCCGAGCCACAGTCAATAACTATTGACGGAGCACCTACATCCCAAGAAGACGCAAAACCCGTCACCCTCGACGCGAACTTCTTTCTCCCGGAAACTCTCCCCGCCCCAGCCGTCGTGATTGCCCACGGATTCGGTGGCGACAAAAATGGCGGAACGTCTCAAGCAGAAAAATTGGTTGATGCCGGATTTGCTGTCCTGACCTATTCAGCCCGCGGGTTTGGTGAGTCAACAGGAAAGATTTCTGTCAACTCGCCTGATTTTGAAGTCGCTGATGCCAGCAAGATTATTGATTACCTCGCTACGCGCAGCGAAGTTATTCAAGATGCAACCGGCGATCCGCGAGTGGGATTCACCGGTGGTTCATACGGTGGCGCACTTTCGCTCTTGATCGCGGGCTATGACGATCGTGTTGATGCACTTGCATCCGACATAACGTGGAATGACCTGCGAACCTCACTCTTTGGCCAAAGCATTCAGCAAGACCCGGAACTCGGCGCTTATAAAGATTTATGGACTGGCTATTTCTTTAGTGTGGGCTTGACAAATCCCGATGGATCAGTGACCAACTGTGGTCGTTTCAGCGAGGCCTGGTGCCGTGCGTACACAGAATCTGCGTCAAGCGCCCAGCTCACACCTGAAAATGCACAACTGATGTTGGCATCCTCACCCATCAGCATCACGGATCAAATCAATGTGCCTGCGCTAATCAGCGGTGGCCAGGCCGATTCACTTTTTCCCTTGGCTCAGACCAATGCCAATGCCCAGCAAATCATGGCAGCACACCCCGAAAACCCAGTGTCAGTCATTTGGCACGGCATGGGCCATGACGGTGGGATTGACGAGAATGATCGACTTGATTCACTGATCACTCAATGGTTTGTGAAGTACCTATCCCAAAAGACATCAGACACCGCCGTTCCCGCACCCTTTGAAGTCACACTTCCAAGTGGGGCGATATCGACACAAAACACCCGACCAGACGCAACCGTGCTCACTGGCACCTCCTACCCGGGGCTATTTGGAAGCACTCAGGAAGTTATCCCAGTTGCTGGGCCACCCCAAAGGATTTTGAGTCCCGCAGGTGCAAGTCCTGCCAGCATCACTTCCCTTCCGGGACTGGGCGGATCAATTGCTGGCAATCTCGGCTCGTTTATTAGTTCAGGTTTTCCCGGACAAAGTGCATATTTTCAAAGTGCACCTGTTGAGGCGCGCACCCAAATTATTGGTTCCAGCCAAATATCCGTCGCCTTAGCAAGTGATACTCCTGTTAATGACGCAGTATTTTTTGCCAGCCTTCAAATAGTTGCTCCCAATGGTCGAGCCACTTTGCCCCAAGGTTTGGTCGCCCCGATTCGCTTTGACACACTCACTGCAACACCAACCGAGGTAACAATTGATCTCCCTGCAATCGCAGTAGAACTTAATGCAGGCGATTCACTGCGAGTTGTTATCTCCACCACGGACATGGCATATCGCTTGCCTGTTGATCAACGGATCTACTCCGTTGCACTCACATCTGCCGCTGTCACGGTTCCGCTTGTGAGTGGCCTGCAGGCCACAACCTCTGGAACAAGTTTGCTGTGGCTGATGATCGTTGTTCCCATCGTCCTCGCGGTGTGGTTGGGGTTGTACTTCGTTCGTCCACGCGCAGAAATAATCACGGAATCCCCTGAACTTGCACACCTTCCCGTGCGCATTGAAGGTGTGAGCAAGAAGTACAAGGGGGGATACCAAGCGGTTAGTGATCTGTCTTTTGATGTTCCACCGGGAGTTGTCTTGGGACTTCTTGGTCCTAATGGTGCAGGCAAAACCACGACAATGCGCATGCTCATGGGGTTAATTGCACCCACCGAGGGCAGGATTCAGATCTTTGGTGAACCCGTTTATTTTGGTGCACCAGTGTTACAAAAAGTAGGTGCATTGGTTGAGGGTGCAGGTTTCCTTCCCCACTTAAGCGGCCGCCAAAATCTCGAACTCTACTGGCGGGCCACCGGTCAAACAGGCGAGTCTTACTTGGATGAGGTTCTCGAGATCGCCGATCTCGGAACGGCGATTGACCGCAAGGTCAAGGCCTACAGCCAAGGCATGCGTCAAAGACTCGGGATCGCCCAAGCCATGCTGGGCAAGCCGAGCGTTTTGGTTCTCGATGAACCAACAAACGGCCTGGACCCACCCCAGATTAAGGCGATGCGCGATGTCATGAAGGACTATGCGGCATCGGGTCGCACGGTCATTGTTTCCAGTCACATGCTCAGCGAAGTGGAACAAACCTGTTCCCATGTCGTGGTCATGCACAGAGGCAAACTCATCGCTGTCGGTGAAGTTGAAACCCTGCTGGCTGGCAGAGCTGATGGTCGTCTCGAGGACATATTCCTCGACATGATCGGTGAAGATCTCACAGTTGGGAAAGAGTGATGACACAACTGATAGAAACCAAATTGCCACGAACTTTTCCACTTCGTGTTGAACTAGTGCGGCAGCTCAAACGCCGCAGGACACTCGTTGCATTCATTTTGGTCATTGCGCTGCCACTCATCGTCGTTGCTGCTGTGAAATTTGGCCCCTCGGCAAACGACAACGGTGGCGGTGGTTTCGGTGACGGTGACCTTGACCTCGTGGGGCTGGCCACCGCCGGTGGGTGGAACTTTGCCCTGACCATGGTTTTCTTCGCCTCCGGCTTCCTGCTTCTGATCTTGATCGCCATGTTCTGCGGTGACACTGTCGCCAGCGAAGCCAGTTGGTCCACGTTGAGATACCTCCTCATGGCACCCATCCCTCGCCGCAGACTTCTATCAGTCAAGCTCGTTGTAGGGCTACTCCTATCGATTGCATCGATAATCGTCCTTATTGGTTTTTCTTACCTTGTCGGACTCATTGCTTTCGGCTCAGGAAATATGGTGACTCCCACAGCAGGTGAATTCAGCAACTCTGAAGCCATCTACCGACTGGCAATCATCGGTGGCTACATATTCATTTCACTGCTATTTGCTGCAGGAATTGCATTTCTCATGAGTGTTCTGACCGACATTCCTTTGGGAGCGGTTGGGAGCGCAGTCGTGATTGTGATCGTGAGCAATATTTTGGGCGCAATTGAGGCACTAGGGTCATTGCGGGAATGGCTGCCCACCTATTACAGCAATGCCTGGATTAGTGCGCTCTCCAGCGATATCGAATGGGGTGACATGATTCGAGGAACGTCCTATTCGCTCATTACTTTCACACTGCTTATCGGCTTTGCCTACTACCGCTTTGATCGCAAGGACATTACGTCCTGATCAGTGGCTTACACTTTTTGTACCTAGAAAGGGTCAAACATGATCAGGATTTCAATTGATATGGACAGCTGCCAAAACTACGGCCAGTGTGTTTTTGAGGCAGAAGACATCTTCTCCCTCGATGACAACGGGAAGATCCAGTACATCAAAGAGGTCCCCCATGACCGTCAAGATGATGTTGAAAATGCCGTTGATGTCTGTCCCATGCAGGC